>NZ_JBEQWH010000009.1:0-77717 GCF_047501175.1 Candidatus Methanoprimaticola sp. MG2 | reverse complement strand
TATACACCCTAACCCATCCTTGGTCTGAGCCGCTTTTTTTCAACTTAACAAAGGGTTTCTCGCGTGGCTGAAGGATCAACTCTTCAGAACGACGACCAGGAAGATGGCAACGGCGATAAGGGCACCGATGACGACTCCGATAAGGTCGATGATGGCATTGTAGATGACATCCCACGTGTTGACCTCGGTGAAGGGAGAGATCCCGCTGTCTGCGGTCAGATAGACCCAGACGATACCGAGGACAAGACCGATGACAGCCATCGCGATTCCGGCGGACCTGCTCTTTCCAGAGCCGAAGTACGCGGAGAACGCACCCGTCACGAGAAGGACGAGGGCGAATGCAAGGACCACAAGGGTCAGGAAAGACATGCTGAGAATTTCCATGTTGTACCTCCGAATGTTTACCCGAATTCGGGCATCTTGACTACCGCAACACAATAGTTCCTATTTAATAGATGCTTAGGCCACCAGCATGCTGACGGCCCTCGGATCCCGTATGTGACGCCCGACACCGCGCCTTCAAAGAGCCAGCTCTCGGGACCCTGCGTCCGATACCGTATCCGGGTCGCATAGCATTCGGTGAACGACGTTGAAGTCCACAACGATATCGGATCCAGACATGCATGGATCCCACACACGTTCCGAACCACGCCCGAATCCGATCTCCGTCACAGGAGATGCGGACCGCCGTCCACCCATCGTTTTTACCCTATGGATACATAATCCAGGTAGAATGCATCCAGACAGAACGGATTTTAAGGAGAACAAACAGATTATTTCTATCTAGTATATGAATAAAATCCAATAATTTAAATAGTATGAGTATATTAGTATAAGTAAGTCGTTTTTGACCGAACTTGGCCGTGTGTATTATGGATGTTCTTGGAGAGGTGGAGGAACTGACCTGCGATGGCAGGATAATCGTCCGCTGCAAGGTCCTTCCAGACATCGGCGATGCGGTGTTTCTCAACAACGAGAGACTTGGAACCGTAGGAAGGGTTTTCGGGCCAGTAGACGGCCCATACGCCTCGGTCAACCCGTCCAAGGGTATGACCGCGAACAAGGGAAGCATAACGTTCTTCAAGGGGAGAAAACGCGATGCCAAAGACAAGAGAAGGAACAGAAGAGATTGAAGTCTGTCCCGAGTGCGGCAGCCACCACCTGGTACGCGACTATGAGCGCGGAGAGCTGCTATGCGAGGACTGCGGACTGGTCCTGGATGACCAGTTCATCGATCAGGGCCCCGAATGGAGAGCATTCGATGTGGAACAGGGAGAGAAACGTGCCCGTACCGGCGCACCGATGACCTACACCATCCACGACAAGGGACTCTCTACCGAGATCTCATGGAAGAACAAGGACAGCTACGGTAAGAGCATCCCCACCAGAAACCGTGCACAGCTCTACAGGCTGAGGAAGTGGCAGAGAAGGATCCGTGTGTCCAATGCCACCGAGAGGAACCTGGCCTTCGCCCTGTCCGAGCTGGACAGGATGGCCTCGGCCATGGGACTTCCCAGGAACGTCAGGGAGACGGCCGCGATGATCTACAGGAAGGCGGTCAACAAGAACCTGATAAGGGGAAGGTCCATCGAAGGTGTCGTAGCAGCCTCGCTGTACGCCGCGTGCAGGCAGTGCGGCGTTCCCAGGACCCTCAACGAGGTGGCGGACTCCAGCCGCGTCGGGAGGAAGGAGATCGGGAGGACCTACAGGTTCATGACCCGCGAGCTGAAGCTGAAGCTGATGCCCACCAAGCCCCAGGACTACGTCCAGAGATTCTCCTCCGAGCTGAAGCTCAGCGGAGAGGTCCAGACCAAGGCCGCGGAGATCCTCAAGGACGCGTCCGAGAAGGAGCTGACATCGGGCAGAGGGCCCACAGGCGTGGCGGCGGCCGCGATATACATCTCCTCGATCCTGTGCAACGAGCGCAGGACCCAGAGGGAGGTCGCCGACGTCGCGGGAGTGACCGAGGTCACCATAAGGAACAGATACAAGGAGCTCACAGAGAAGCTCGGGATCGAGATCCAGCTCTGATCCCAGGAGGCTCCCGGAAGGGAGCCTCCGACACCATTCTTTTAACGCTCCCGTGCGCTACACGGGATCATGACTGAGGACAACCAGAGGCCCAGCAAGCACATCTGCCTCACCCGCAGGGCACCGCTGGGGATATCGTGCGACCCGGAACTGGACATGTTCCAGGCCCTGGCCGACCCGGACGTGCTAACGCTTGTCAGGGGCCTCTCGAGACAGGAGGTCCGCTCCCCGTTCCCGGACGGACTGTTCGGACTGGATCCCGCGAGGACGAACGCGGCCATCAGAAAGATGAGGGATGCCGGACTGATATCGTCCCGTCGCGACGGCAACGACCACGTCTATTTCCTGAACCACCCCAGGTTCAGGGACCTCGAGAACTTCGTGAAGGGTCTGCTGGAGGAGCCGGAGATCAAGGCTTGAACCACTTGAACTCCAGGTATTCAACCTCGTTCTTCCTGACGAGACCGAAGAGGATCTCCTTCTTCACGCCGCCGGAAAGGCGGACGGTCCTGGATATCTCGGGCCACATGCGGATGTCGCTCTCGGTCACGGCATGTACCAGATAGCGTGCGTGGGAATCGTCGGGAGAGGTCTGATAGACCCTGAAGTGCGTCCCGTACTTGAACCCGGTCTTGACGACCAGCCCCCTCTCGCGAAGGTCCGAGTACACCATGTACCTGATCCTGAACTCGTTCTGTACGGACTCCCCTACATTCATGAGGTCGTCGAACCCGAGCGGCTGGTCGTTCTGGTCCAGAACGGTCAGCTTCCCCTTCCCCACGAGATGTATGCTCTCGATCAGGGACAGCTGGAGCGCCTCGACCATGGACTTCCCGTAATAGCCGTAGTCCCTGAGGGCCTCGGAGTGCGACCTGTCGAAGACGAGTACGCGGTCCGATATGAGATGTCCCACGGGCTTCCCGGATATGGGCTCGGGATAGACCTTCCCCGAAGGGTCGCGCAACGAGAGCGTGTAGTATGTCAGATCGCCCTCCTCGTCGACCACGCCGTACAGGAGCTTCTTCTTCTTTTCGGACACGTAGGAGGCCTCGCGCACGGATTTCGAGATATCGACCGCGGTCCTCTCGGAGACCGCACGGACCATGAACTCCGGGCGGGAGTTGCTCATGGTCTTTCCGCGGGGGAACACGGATATGTCGTAGTCCCCAGTCTCGAACTTCACGATGAACCCGCGGTTCCTGAGGTCGCGATACACGAGGTACTTGATGTCGAACCCGTCCGACTCGGCCGACGCATGCCTGAAGAGCTCCTCGAAGAGCATCGCCTTGCCGTCGGACAGGACCTCGAGCCTGCGTCCTTCCAGCAGATATACGGCCTCGATGAGGTCCAGATCGACACCGCCCCCGCTGCGCGGATAGCCGAAGTTGCCTCTGGTGTAGAGCCTGCTGCCTTCGCTCTGGTCCCTTACCTCGACACGGTCACCTACTAGAATTCCCGCCATCGCCTCTGCGAACAGTTCTCGATATATAATGGGCAGGACGGCCGAGGGCCGTCCGTGCCTGGCGTTTGAAAAAGTCCCGGACGTCACACGTCCACGGACGAGGACTGGAGCGTCCCGGCGATGTACTGGTCGTACCCATACAGGTCAACCAGCCCGTGTCCCGAGAGACAGAACACGATGGTCTTCTCCTCACCGGTGCTCTTGCACTCGAGGGCCTTGTCTATGGCGGCCTTGATCGCATGACAGGACTCGGGGGCCGCGACTATGCCCTCAGTCTTGGCGAACGTGCACCCTGCCTCGAACGTCTCCGGCTGATCGTACGCCGTGGCCGTGAGCAGGTTCTGGTCGTACGCGGCGGACACGAGGGGCGACATGCCGTGGTACCTGAGCCCGCCTGCATGGATGCTCTTCGGGATGAACTCGCTCCCGAGGGTGTACATCATGACGAGCGGGGTCAGCCCTGCGGTGTCCCCGTAGTCGTATCTGAACTCGCCCTCCGTGAGCGACGGGGCGGCCTTGGGCTCGACGGCGATGATCTCCGTCTCGGACCTTCCCCTGATCTTCTCGGCCATCATGGGGAACGTGAACCCTGCGAAGTTGGATCCCCCGCCGACGCATGCGATCATGTAATCGGGCGTGATCTCCGCCTTCTTCATCTGCTCCATCGTCTCCAGACCGATCACGGTCTGATGCAGCATGACGTGGTTGAGGACGCTTCCGAGCGCATAGCATGTGTTCTCGTTGTTGACGGCGATCTCGCAGGCCTCCGATATCGCGATACCGAGGGAACCCGACGTGTCGGGGTGCTCCTTCAGGATCTTCTTCCCGAACTCGGTGTACTCCGACGGGGATGCATAGACCTCCGCACCGTAGAGGTGCATCAGCGTCTTCCTCAGAGGCTTCTGATTGTAGCTTCCCTTCACCATGAACACGGTGGTGTCGATGTCGAACATGTTGGACACCATGGCCAGCGCGGTCCCCCACTGGCCCGCCCCCGTCTCGGTGGTCAGGGTGTGAACTCCGGACTCTGCGTTGTAGTACGCCTGTGCCAGGGCCGTGTTCCCCTTGTGGCTCCCGAGGGGGCTCTGATCCTCCCTCTTGAAGTAGATCTTCGCGGGGGTCTTGAGGTATTTCTCGAGACGGTACGCCCTCTGGAGCGGCGCCGGCCTGTTCAAGGAGATGAGGGCCTCCCTGACCTCCTCGGGTATGTAGATGAACCTCTCCATGGAGCCCTCCTGCTGGATGATGGGCTTGCAGAAGATGGGTGCGAAATCCTCTGGCTTCGCGACCTCCTTGGTCACTGGGTTCAGAGGAGGTTTCACGGGTTCAGGGAGATCTGCGGCGAGGTTGTACCACCTCTTTGGGATCTCTTCGGGATCCAGGGTGATGCGCGCATCTCTAGGTATTGTCATGATTGGTCGATGCATACATAGTATATGTACATAATGGTATTTTATTGTAATAAAATGTTCATTATAGTCAGAATATGATGTTATTCTCATCGATTTTGTAGAGACATGACAAAGGATAACACGCATAATTATAGAATACTTTATATAGAAGTTCAATCATACATAGAGGTTGTGAACTAAAGGTTAACAACCAGGAGATAACATGGACGACCTAGACATCCTACTCTCATTGGTCGAGAACCCCACCAGAAGGAGGATCCTCGAACGCATAGTGAGGGAGCCCAGCTACCCGCTCCAGCTCTCCAAGGAGCTTGGAGTGAGCACACAGGCCGTGGTGAAGAACCTCACCCTGATGGAGCAATGCGGGGTCGTCGAGAGGACCGAGGTAAGAAGCGAGATGGGACCCAACCGCTCCCTGTACAGCCCCTGCACCGAGTTCACTCTGATCGTGGACATGAGGACCCATGCGTTCTCTGCGAAACTGATCGGTGCCGAGGACGCGAACGAACCGGAACACACGGACATAGCCCGCAGACTGGATGAGATAGACGAACGGATAGAGGAATTGGATCGGGAGAGGTCCCGCCTGCTCACTGAGAGGAGTGCCATTGCCGCATTCATCAAGCAGACGGACGAGAACGGGAACGAGGACGGCATGACCGTCCGGATGGACGAGCGGAGGTGAAGGAACATGGTAGCAGACAAAGCAATCAAAGTAGCCGAGCTGAAAGCAGGTGAGACGGGCAGAGGGATCGTCAGACTCGATCCCGCACTGATGGATGTCTTGCAGATCAAGGTCGGCGACATAGTGCAGATCGACGGCGGCAGGAAGACCGTCGCGAAGGTCCTCAGGGGAGCACCTGAGGATGCCAACCTGGGAATAATCAGGATGGACGGCTCGACCAGAAGGAATGCCGGCGTATCCCTCGACGAGAGGGTCGGGATAAAGAAGGTCGTGGCGAAGAACGCCGAGAAGATCACCTTCTCCCCCACGGAGCAGCTGAGGCTGCAGGGCGGGGAGGAGTACCTCAAGCAGGTCCTCGACGGACGTGCCATCGGGAAGGGCGACACCATCACCCTGAACGTCATGGGCAACAAGATCGACCTGATCGTCACCTCCTTCTCGCCGTCCGGGGAGGCCGTGATGATGTGCGGCTCCACCGAGGTCAAGGTCTCGGACAAACCGGCCGCGAACAAAGGGGACGTGCCCAAGGTATCCTACGACGACATCGGAGGGCTCGGAGACGCCGTCAGGAAGATCCGCGAGATGGTGGAGCTGCCGCTCAGACACCCGGAGCTCTTCAAGAGACTCGGAGTCGAGGCTCCCAAAGGAGTGCTCCTGCACGGACCTCCCGGGACCGGGAAGACCATGCTGGCCAAGGCCGTCGCGGGGGAGACCAGCAGCAACTTCATAACCATCGGGGGCCCGGAGATCGTCAGCAAGTTCTACGGAGAGTCCGAGGGCAAGCTGAGGGAGATCTTCAAGGAGGCCGAGGAGAACGCCCCGAGCATCATCTTCATCGACGAGATCGACTCGATCGCGCCCAAGCGCGAGGAGGTCACCGGCGAGGAGGAGCGCAGGATAGTGGCACAGCTCCTGTCCCTGATGGACGGTCTGAACTCGAGGGGAAAGGTCGTGGTCATCGGGGCCACCAACCGTCCGAACTCCATCGACGAGGCGCTGAGGAGGCCCGGGAGGTTCGACCGCGAGATCGAGATAGGCATCCCGGACAGGAACGGGAGGCACGAGATCCTGCTGATCCACACCAGGGGCATGCCCCTTGCGGAGGACGTGGACCTCGACTGGCTCGCAGACAAGACCCACGGGTACTCCGGAGCGGACATATCCGCCCTGACCAAGGAGGCGGCCATGGCCGCGCTGAGGAGGGTGCTCCCGGACGTGGACCTGGAGGCCGAGGAGATCCCCAGGGAGGTGCTGAACAGGATATCCGTCACCGCGAGCGACTTCAAGTCCGCACTCAGGGACATGCAGCCCTCCACCATGCGCGAGGTGCTGATCGAGAAGCCCAACGTCAAGTGGGACGATATCGGGGCCCTGGAGAGCGCCAAGCAGGAGCTGAAGGAGGCCGTCGAGTGGCCCCTGAAGTACGGCAAGGTGTTCGAGCACATGAGTGCCAAGCCGCCCAAGGGGATCCTGCTGTACGGCCCGCCGGGGACCGGGAAGACCATGCTGGCCAAGGCGGTCGCGACGGAGTCCGAGGCGAACTTCATCGCGGTCAAGGGGCCCGAGTTCCTGAACAAGTGGGTCGGGGAGTCCGAGAAGGCGGTCCGCGAGACGTTCAGGAAGGCCAGGCAGGCATCCCCCTGCGTGATCTTCATGGACGAGATCGACTCGATCGCACCCGAGAGGGGGAAGGGCGGGAGCGACAACGGAGTGACCGAGAGGGTGATCTCCCAGATGCTCACCGAGATGGACGGGCTGGAGAGCCTGAACAACGTGGTGGTCATCGCCGCCACCAACCGCCCGGACATAATGGACCCCGCGCTGCTCAGGCCCGGGAGGTTCGACAAGTCGATCATGATCGGCCCGCCGGACGAGGCCTCCAGGGAGGCGATATTCGGCATCCACACGAAGAACAAGCCGATGGCCGAGGACGTGAGCCTCTCCGATCTCGCCGCCAAGACCGACGGGTGCACCGGGGCCGACATCGCGGCCATCTGCAACGAGGCCGTGATGAACGCGGTCAGGAACCTGATCGCAAAGGGCGGGGAGCCCTCGGACGAGGACATAGGCAACTGCAAGGTCACCAACGAGGACTTCGACCAGGCACTGGAGAAGTTCGGACCGAGGAAGAGGGCCGAGCTCTCGGAATACGGGGCCGAGTGAGGCCCCCGACCAAACCATTTCCCCTCCGAAAGGAGGGAAACGATTCGAACGAGGTGAGAAGATGAGTACAGATGACATTTGGAACGACCTCTTCGGAGGTTTCGACAGCCTGAACAGAAGGATCGAGGACATGTTCTCCCAGATGGACATGTCCGGTCCCGAGGTCAAGACGTATGGCTACACCATGTGGCAGGGCCCCGACGGGGTCAGGCATGTCAAGGAATACGGCAACAGCGGAAGCAGACTGGGCGCCCTCGGGCCATCCGAGAGGGCAGAACCGTTCACCGACGTGTCCGAGGAGGACGAGGTCGTCAGAGCGGTGGCGGAGATCCCCGGCGTGGAGAAAGGGGACATAGGGCTCACCTGCACGAAGAACGTCCTGAGCATCAAGGTCCACACCCCAGGAAGGGAGTTCGAGAAGGACCTGGCACTGCCCTGCGACGTCGATGTGGACTCCGCGAAGGCGGAATACAACAACGGACTCCTGGAGGTCACGCTGGACAAGATATCCGCGCCCTGCGAAGGGAAGACGATAACCATCGCCTGATCCGTGCGATACGGACGGCGCAGATACCTCCTTGCAATGGGAAACCACGTTCCGGCGATGCCGGCATTCGCATCGTCGGAACGGCCTTCTCGTAATATTAAATAGAAGTTCTGACACTATGACAAGCATGGGCAGGAACGAGCTGATCAACACCACCCGCGCCATCCTGGCGAAGGCAGGATTCGACGTCTCCTCGGCACTGACCATGAGGGGGATCTGCTTCGATGTCGTGGCAAGGCTCGACGAGAGGGTCCTCCTGGCGAAGGTCCTCAGCAACGTGGACGCGTTCTCCAAGGACAACGCCTCGGAGATGAAGACGCTGGCTGAGGCGCTCGGGGCGACCCCGCTCGTCATCGGCGAGCGCTCCAGCTCGGGGAACCTCGAGCCCGGCATAGTATATTCAAGATTCAACATATCCATCGTCTCCAACGAGACATTGGCCGACCTTCTTCTGGAGGACTCCCCTCCATTCATCTTCGCGGCGCCCGGCGGCCTCTATGTGAAGCTGGACGGCGTCCTCCTGAAGTCCGCACGCGAGAACATGGGCATGAGCCTAGGCGCAATGGCGGAGATCGCAGGAGTGTCCAGACGCACCATCCAGATGTACGAATCGGGCATGGGTGCGATGATCGATGCCGCCCTGCGCATCGAGGAGAGCCTCGGACTCCCCATCATCGAACCGATAGACCCGTTCGAGTTCAAGGAGGATGAACGCGTCAAGGAAGCACGGGAGGACAGAGCGCCCGTGGACACCTTCGCTGTGAACCAGCTGTGCAACCTCGGGTTCTCCGTGAGGCCCGTGGTCCGCAGCCCGTTCGAGGCCGTCAGCAGCAACAGCAAGGCCCTCATGCTGACGAGCTACGGCTCAGACGACGAACGTCTGGCACAGCGGGCCCTGGTCGCGTCGGACATCGCGCGCATCATGGACCACTTCTCGATCCTGATCGTGGAGAAGAAGCACGACCGCGACAACATCGATTCCACCGCGGTCGTGTCGAACGAGGAACTGAAGAAGATCGACGCTCCCGAAGAGCTGACGAACCTCGTCGCCTCGAGGGGGACCCGCAAATGATCTCCATCCGCGTCGGGGACTGCGACGTGGACATCCTCCCGATCGTCAACGGCCTGACCTCGGAGGAGGAGAAGGTCCGTTCGGCGTACGGGTCGTACGAGGCATATGCGGCCGCTATGAGCATAGAGGGCATCCAGGCGATAAAATCCAGGGTGCAGCTCAACGACGACTTCGAGGTCAGCGAGTTCGACATCGCATACTCGAAGAGGATGATGTCCCTGACGGGCGAGGAGATCAGGATCCCTTCGCCTGCCATCTGCGTCCTGGTGGACCTGGTGGCATCCGAGGGGAACAACGTGATCCCCTTGGACATGAACGACTCGGAGTTCACGGACATGTACTGCGAGACCGTGCCGGCATTGGATTTCGTCAAGGAGCACAAACTCGCCAAGAAGGGCATGAAGAAGAACTTCAGATCGACGTCCCCCGCGGATTTCGCCGTGGAATGGGACGAGTTCATAAACGACGGCATCAAGAGCTACAGGAAGGTCTCCCAGAACCGCGAGAGATACATCGCGAGACAGATCGCGGATGTCGCGAGATACAGGAAGAGCCTGCTCGCCGTGATCGAGGTGGAGCGCGCAGAGGGCGTCGCCGCCATACTGAGGAAGACATGAGCTGCGACCGCTGCGACGAGTTCAGGGACAGGGGCGAGAACTTCTGTCCGTTCTGCGGGGAGGAGTTCCGCGAGGACTGCCCCTCCTGCGAGGAGTACAAATCCAAGGGATCCAGGTTCTGTGCCGTGTGCGGAAGGCGCTTCTCGGCCGCCCCTGCGCCCCGGAGAAAGGATACGGACACCGAGTCGACGTTACGTTCGATATCCGTATGGATCGTTCCGATCGTGCTCCTGCTGCTGATCATAGAGACCGCGTATCTCGTCGGAGGCACCGTGTCCGTCTGGGACTGGGCATCGACGCGCTCGATGGACATACTGGTCCTGATCCCCAACCTCGTGGTCGCGACCACCATCTCCGGTGCGGGGCTGCAGATCGCATGGATATTGCTGGAGGTCTCGATCCTGATATCCATAGCCGTTATGGGCTATCAGACCTGGAAGGTCCTGTCAAGCAGACCGGAGCCCATGAAGAGCACGATCGTCGAGACCCCGCTGTACAGCGTATCGATGATATTCGGGGCATCGTTCGTGATGAGCCTAATCACGGCCATGATCTCCATGATGCTCGGAAGCGGGATCACCCCGCCGGGCGACATGGCCTCGGGGAACACGCCCCAGGCGCTGCTGGAATTTGCCGATGCCGCCGTGTGGGAGGAGGTCATCACCCGCATGGCCTACATCGGGCTGCCCATGATGGTCGTGGGCTACGTGTGCAAGAGGAAGGGTTCGTGGAAGTTCCTGTTCGGGGGGTTCGGTATGAGCCGCGTGGCGATGGTCCTCATCGTGATATCCGCACTGGTGTTCGGATTCGCCCATATGCCCGGATGGGGATTCTCCAAGGTGATATCGTCCACTGTGGCAGGCCTGCTGTTCGGATATCTCTACGTCAAGGTGGGTGTGCATGCATCCATCCTGGTCCACTTCCTGACAGACTACCTCGCAGTGGTGGTACTCACGGGACTCATGGGCATCATCTCGATAATGACGCTCGCGATAATGGCCCTGGGCGCGATATGCCTCGTGCTCCTTGTGATGAAGCTCATCAAGGCGCCTGCGAGGATCAGGGAGATGCCAAATTGGGTGCCGCCGGTTCAGGAGAGCATGTTCTCCAGACGCGACAGGGACTGAACGGCCGACTCCAGGCTCTTGGACTCGATGATCCAGTTCCCCTCGTATCCTCCCATCCTGCGGATCACGTGCTGGAAATCTATCTCCCCATCGCCGATGGTCAGATGCTCATCCTTCTGACCGTTGTTGTCATGGATGTGGATGTTGACGATCCTGTCGCCGAACGAATCGATCATCGCATCTATCTGCCCGGTGGTGTTGGCATGGCCGATGTCGAAACATACCCCCAGGTCGGTCCCGTCGACGATCTGCCCGAGCTGCTCCGCGGAACGTCCCAGGAAGAACGGCATCGAAGGCATGTTCTCTATCGCCAATGTTACATCCATCCCGGACACGTACCTGTCGAGGGCCCTCATGGATTCCTTCGCGTACCCCACGGCCCTCTGCTCCAGCCCTCCGACCGCCATGGACGTTAGCCCGGGATGGACCGTCACCACCTTCGCTCCGATCTCGACGGCGGCATCGATGTTCGCGATGGTCTCCTCCAGGGATGCCTCCCTCAGGCGATCGCTCATAGCGGCGATGTTCCAATCGCATATCGGGGCGTGTACCTGGCATCTGAGGCCGTTCTCGGACACTATGTCCGCGACCTTCGAAGCATCCGCATAGATGCAGTTGTCGGCCTCCGAGAATATCTCCCAGAGCCCGAAGGACTCCGACACCCGTGCCGCACATTCTGCCAGAGGACGGCTGCTCAGCTCGGTGCAGGAGATCCCGATCAGACCTTCACCTCCTCGCCGTCCACGGTCACGGGTGCGACGCGGTCGATCAGTGACATCAGGTCGTCATCCTCCACAGTGACCTCGATCGCACCCAGGACAGGGTTCCTGTCCGCGAATGAGATCTTGCCGACGGTGGCCACCTGCTTGTTCACCAGCATGCGCGTGCGGTTGCCGCGGATGTTCATGATCATCACCGCACGGGTGGCGTCGAGGATCTTCTGTTTCCTGATCAGCTGGGAGAACCTGTCCAGACCCGCCGTCCCCTTGTACAGTCCGTCGGAAAGGTCGACCTCTGCATCCGGGAATATGGCGTTTATCGCTGCCAGGACCTTGTCCGGGTCCTCGCTGGGATTCACGGGGCATCTGATGCTGATGAGGGTCATGTACGGAGAGACGAGGTTCGCATACTTAAATCCGAACAACGACGGGCCCGGATGGGATCCACCCGGAATGCAAAATATAGGAGGCGGGATATCCCTCCATCATGAGAGGTGAGATTCTGTCCGAGGCGGCGAAGAAAGGGCTGTTCCTTTCGCCCGAAGCCCTGGAGATGGTGTTGTCCAACGACCGTCCGATGGAGTTCATCAACACCGTGTTCGCTCACATCTCGAACAACGTCATGTTCATCGACAAGAAGGATGTCATGGACTGCATCGCCGGTGACAAGGTCATATTCGAATCTCCCAAGGAGATCGTTCCCCGCAACAAGTTCACATCGGACATCCATATCGTGAAAGGGACCGACATCACGGGCGAATCCACCTGCGAAGGCAAGATCAACGACTTCGCCCAATACTTCAAAGCACGCTACTTCTCCCTCAGAAGGCTCATCGAGAAACGCCACGACTTCGGGAGGGGTATGGACATCGCCCGCGCCAAGACCCTGGACAGGGAGATCAAGGTCGTCGGGATAGTCTACGACAAGGCGACCACCAAGAACGGCCACACGATGCTGACCATCGAGGACGATACGGACACCATCAAGGTGTTCATCTCCAAGGAATCGCCACTAATCACCGAGACCTTCGTGAACGACGAGGTCATAGGGATAGTCGGCAAACCGAACAGGGAGAGGACCATGATCATCCCCGACAAGATCGTCCGTCCGGACATTCCCAAGAACCATGTGTGGGAGGAATCGGACACCTCGTCCAAGGTCGCGTTCCTGTCGGATGTTCACGTCGGGAGCACGACATTCCTGGAGAAGGATTGGGAGAGGATGGTCGCATGGCTGAAGGCCAACTCCATGAAGGAGGAGATCAACTACCTGATCTTCCCCGGTGACGTCGTGGACGGTATCGGAGTGTTCCCCAATCAGGATACTGAGCTGAGCATCAAGGATATCGATGATCAATATGCCAGACTTGCCGAGTATCTCAAGGAGATCCCAGATCACATCAAGATGGTGATACATCCCGGGAACCACGACGCCGCACGTCTCGCAGAACCCCAGCCCGCACTGAACCAGAGGTTCACGAAGGGATTCGACTCCAACATAATAATGACCGGGAATCCGGTCTACATGGACATCGAGGGCAGGACCGTCCTCACATACCATGGCAAGAGCATGGACGATTGGATTGCGGCCGTCCAGAACCTCACCTACGACGATCCTCTCCAGGTCATGAAGCAGATGTGCGTCCGCAGACACCTTGCGCCGATATACGGGCAGAGGAATGCGTTAGCTCCCGAGAAGAAGGACTACCTGTCCATGGACCTTGTTCCGGACATCTTCGTGTCGGGACACGTCCACGGTGCCGGAGAGGAGATATACAACGGGGTCAGGATGATCAATGCGTCCACATGGCAGTCTCAGACCGAGTATCAGAGACAGCACAACTTCAACCCCGATCCGGGGATAATGCCGATAGTGGACCTCGGGACTGGAAGGATCTCGATGCGTAACTTCCACGAGTGAGCGCGACTGCCGCGTACCCGTCCACAGGAGAAGATGGACCGATACGGTCCGACAGAATCATTGTTGAGGTTTTCCCCTCTGCCGTGGCAGAGGGGGTTGAATGGTTTTAGAGACCCATGATGAGGACCGCGATGATGATGAACGCTCCCAGCACCAGCATGCCGTATGCGGCAACCCAGATCACTGTGAACGTCCTCTTCAGTTTGACCGGGTCGTCCCTGATCTCTCTGATGCGGTCCTCCATGGATTTCATTCTTCGGCGGCTCCTTTTCTCTTCAGGTGCTTGAGACGAGTGGTGTTCTCACGGTCCATCTCTTCGAGACTGAACTTGACGAACCTCTCCGCCTCTTTGAGCTCGGGAATGATCTTGAACTCCAGTGCGTTCACACGCCTCTTGGTCTTCTCGATCTCATCGAGCAACTTCTTCATGGTGGTCTCGACCTCGGCGGCACGGACCAGCGTGTCGAGAAGCTTCTCGAACGCGGCCGCGGCCTCCTCGATGTATGCGGAGGTGGAGATCACACCATAGCCCTTGTCGACCATGTTGGTGTGGATCTTCTCTGCCTCTACCTTCGGGACCATCATTCCCATGATGCTCTTGCTTCCGAGTTTCACCTGCGGGTCCGCCTTAAGGGCGTACGCCGCGGACTTCACGGCGATCTCTCCCTCGACCGCTCTGGCGATGGTGATCTTCTCCATTGCCGACTCGTAGTCGGAGGAGACTCCCTCGCGCATCTTCCTGGCCTTCTCGAGGACCTCGAAGAACTCGATGATCAGACCGTCCCTCTTCATCTTGAGGATCTTGTATCCTCCCTGGGTCAGTTTGATCCTCTTCTTCAGGTCCAGAAGGACGGAACGGTTGGGGGTGACATCGTGTGCTGCCATAGGATCACTTCTTGGGCAGGTACTTCTCGATGTACTTGCGGTCGATCCTGGTCAGCTGGTCGAGGTCGAGCTCGGTGAAGATCTCCCAGGCGATGTCCAGGGTCTCCTCGATGGAACGGTCCTCGTCGATTCCCTGACGGACGATGCGGTCCTCGAAGACATCGGCGAAGTCCAGGAGCTTCCTGTCCTTGGCGGACAGAGAGTCCTTTCCGACGATTGCGACCAGACCACGGAGGTCCTTACCCTCAGCGTACGAGGCGTACAGCTGATCGGAGACTCCCTTGTGGTCCTCACGGGTCTTGCCCTTTCCGGTTCCGCCTCCCATAAGCCTCGAGAGAGACGAGGAGACGTTGACGGGCGGGTAGATTCCGTTTCTGTGCAGCTCCATGGACAGAACGATCTGTCCCTCGGTGATGTATCCGGACAGGTCAGGGATCGGGTGGGTGATGTCCCCTCCGGGCATGGAGAGGATGGGGATCTGTGTGATGGATCCCTTCTTGCCCTTGATCCTTCCTGCACGCTCGTACAGCTGTGCGAGATCGGTGTACATGTAACCGGGGTAACCGCGCCTTCCGGGAACCTCCTCACGGGCGGCTCCGATCTGACGGAGGGCCTCGCAGTAGTTGGTGATGTCGGTCATGATGACCAGCACCTGCATTCCCAGCTCGAACGCCATGTACTCCGCGGTGGTCAGACCGAGACGGGGAGTGAGGGTACGCTCGACGGCAGGGTCGTCCGCGAGGTTCAGGAAGACCACGGCGTTCTTCAGAGCGCCGGTCCTCTCGAACTCCTTCATGAACATCTGCTTCTCTTCGTTGGTGATACCCATGGCGATGAACACGACGGCGAACTCCTCGTTCTCTCCGCGGACCTTCGCCTGCCTGGCGATCTGCAGTGCGATCTCGTTGTGGGGAAGACCGGACTGGGAGAAGATAGGCAGCTTCTGACCCCTGACCAGAGTGTTCATTCCATCGATGGTGGAGATTCCGGTCTGGATGAAATCAGAGGGGCTGTCCCTTGCCCAGGGGTTGATGGCCGCTCCGGTGATGTCGAGCTCCTTCTCGGGCACGATCTTGGACCCGCCGTCCAGAGGCTCTCCGGCTCCGGAGAGGACCCTGCCCAGCATGTCCTTGGAAACGGGCATCTTCATGGTCTCGCCGAGGAAGCGCACGGATGCGTCCTTGTCGATACCGGATGTTCCCTCGAAGACCTGGACGACGACGAGGTCGTCGGACGAGTCGAGGACCTGTCCCCTCCTCATGGTTCCGTCGGACATCCTGATGTTGACCATCTCGTAGTATCCGACGGGCTCGGTCTTCTTGACGTAGACGAGGGGTCCCGCGATCTGAGAGATCGTCTTGTACTCTTTGGAAATGTCTGCCATTCAACTCACACTCCCAGCTCTGCGAACTGCTTGTCCATGTCCTCGCCGACGGCCTTGAGCTCGGCATCGGTGTTGTCCTCGTACTTGGCCTGGTTGAACCTGGTCCTGACGGGGAGGTACGCGATCTTGTCGACCTGAACGCCTGCCGCGAGTGCCTTGTCCGCGAGGTCGGAGTACTTCTTGATGAGGGTCATCATGGTGTACTGCCTCTCGATGGGACAGTAGCAGTCGACGGGGTGGTACGCGTTCTGCTGGAGGAAGATCTCACGGATCATCTTGGCGACCTCGAGGGTGATCTTCTGCTCGTCGGGCAGAGAGTCGGATCCGACCATCTGAACGACCTCCTGCAGCTCGGACTCTTTCTGGAGGGTCTGCATCGCCCACGACCTGAGCGCGGGGAAATCCTCGGCGACATTCTGCTTGTACCAGTCGACCAGCTGCTTGTCGTACATGGTGTACGAGGTCAGCCAGTTGATGGTGGGGAAGTGACGCCTCTCCCTCAGCTTGGTGTCCAGTGCCCAGAAGACACGGACGATACGGAGGGTGTTCTGAGTAACAGGCTCAGAGAGGTCTCCTCCGGGAGGAGAGACCGCTCCGATGACGGAGATGGACCCGTCGTCACCGCAGAATGCCCTTGCACGGCATGCACGCTCGTAGAACTCGGACAGACGTCCGGCGAGGTATGCGGGGTAACCCTCCTCTCCGGGCATCTCCTCGAGCCTCGAGGAGATCTCACGCATGGCCTCTGCCCACCTGGAGGTGGAGTCGGCCATGAGCGCGACGTTGTATCCCATGTCACGGAAGTACTCGGCGATGGTCATTCCGGTGTAGACGGAAGCCTCACGGGCCGCGACAGGCATGTTGGAAGTGTTGGCGATCAGGACGGTCCTCTTCATGAGGGACTCGCCGGTCTTGGGGTCCACGAGTTCGGGGAACTCGGTCAGAACCTCGGTCATCTCGTTCCCGCGCTCTCCGCATCCGATGTACACGACGATCTCTGCGTCGGAGTACTTGGCGAGGGACTGCTGGGTAACGGTCTTTCCGGTTCCGAATGCCCCGGGGATGGCCGCGGCTCCTCCCTTCGCGAGGGGGAACATGGTGTCCAGGACCCTGAGTCCGGTAACGAGGGGGACATCGGGCTGGTACTTCTCGGCGACGGGCCTGGGGACACGGACGGGCCAGAACTGGACCATGCAGATATCCTTGCCGTCGATGACGGCGACGGTCTCGTCAACGGTGAAGGACCCGCTCTTGATGGAGTCGACGTTCCCGTTCTTGATTCCGATGGGGGCCATGATCTTGTGGACCATGGGTCCCTCCTGGACAGTACCGATGACCTCTCCGCCGTTGATCTTGTCGCCGGCGTTGACAGCGGGTACGAAGTCCCATTTCTTCTCGTGATCCAGTCCAGGTGCGGAAACCCCACGGTAGATGAAGTCGCCCATCTTGTCCCTGAGGACGGGGAGAGGCCTCTGGATTCCGTCATAAACGGAGGTCAGAAGTCCGGGTCCCAGCTCAACGGACAGGGGTTTTCCGGTGTTCGTGACGGGCTCGCCGGGTTTGATACCGGACGTGTCCTCGTAAACCTGGATGATGGAGTAGTCGCCGACGATCTTGATGACCTCTCCCATCAGCTGCTCTTTACCAACATGGACGACATCGTACATCTTGGGAGAGATACCGGTGGCAGTCACCACAGGTCCTGCGACCCTGTAGATTACACCTTCAGTGCTCATTTATTCATCCTCTGATTTGTATAAGTCAACTCCAATCGCTCTCTTGACCTTCTCACGGAGATCGCTCTGATCTCCGCCGACGGGCACCACGACAGGCTGGATCGAATCCATGACCTTGTGCCTCACGGCAAAAGAGAGGTTGTCTAGGTCCTTCGCATCGACAGCGAGGATACCTATGTTGGGCTGGGACATCGCCTCCAGCATCTTTTCCTGGTAATTGTCTTTGTCAGCCACGAATACGCGCCTGATGCCGGCCAGTCTGAAGCCGAGCACAAACTCATCGTTGCCAATAACTGCGATCTCCATCAGATCACCAGCAGCCCTTTGATGGTCTCTGTGTCCAGTCCGCTCTCGATTCCTCTGGAAATGGTCCTGATGTTGCCGACCTCGATCTCCTTGTGGATCATGTAGTCGAGCACAGGAACCACTGAAAGGGGGTACATGTGAGAGAACTTCTTCGCGGCGGCGATCTCGTACTTCTTCATCTCAGTGACGATGTCCCTGATGCTGACAGCGTCCTTCTCGACGAGATCCTTGATGGTCTCATAGAAGTCAAGCTGAGACAGGTCAGACACTGCGGCGGAAACGGTCTCGGCATTGGCGAGCTGTACGGCCAGCCTGTTGTCGATCTGTTTCCCTCCGGGAATGATGTACTTCATCACGGTCTCCCCATAGATCCCCTCTGCCTTGAGCTTGAGGATCGTCTCGAGGTTCCTGATGTCGATCTCCATCCTTACGTAGTCCTGGAACATCCTGGTGGGCCTGGAAGAGGGGTCAATGCTCTTCAGCAGCTTCACGTAGTAGTTCTTGTCCAGGTAGTCCTCGATCTCTCCGAGGTTCTCGCTCGCCTTGAACGAGGTGAGAACGTCCTGAGGGATGATGACGTGTACCATCTTGCAGTAGTTGGCGATTATGTCGTCCACATTGTCGAGGGCGAGCAGCTTCTCCAAAGATTCGGATCTGAGGCTTCCGGCAGGGACAAGATCTTCCCTGATGCCGTCAGCGTCGAGGCCGTATGACTTCCCGCGGAGGATAACCTTCAGGTTCCAGGCATCCCACTTCTCGAGGTACGCCTCAACCATCGTATTGAGTTCACCCTGTGAAGCTCCGAGGATGCTACTGAAGACCTTCGCCATGTTGACGTAGGTCGCGTGCTCGACGAGGTCGATTCCCTCGATCCTGCCGGCGAGGTCGGTCATCTCTTTCTGATAACCAGACTCGCTGATGTAGCGAGAGATCTCGGGGACGCTCATCTGGAGCATCTTGTTGTAGTCCTCTTCCTTCAGGAGAAGGGCCTTCTTGGCCTTCACCCTGGACACGGTGTACGCGTAGTTTCCTGCTCTTCCGCTGCGGTTGAACATAGGTCTCACCCGAACAGGATGTCGGACACTGCTTTGATCTCGCGGTCCCAGATGGACTGAAGAAGCGTCGAGTACTGCATGTCGATCTCAACGGATCCGTCCTCGCTCTGAAGGATCAGCCCGGAGGTGATCCTCGCGTCCTTGACGACGGACTTGACACCGAGCTCCGCTGCGGTGAAGTCGTCGTTCTCGGACATGAGAGCGACGGGTGCATCGATGATACCCTCTGCGACCTTGACCATGGCCTTGTAGTGCCTGAGCTTGTCCTCTGTGGAGGCGTTCTCCAGGTCGGAAAGCATTCCGTCAAAGGCCTCGGCAAGGAGTTCCTTCTTCTTGGCCAGGACGATCTTCTTGCTCTCCAGCTCTGCGCTGGACATCTCCTGGCGGTTGAGGGACTCAATTGCCTCTTTGAGCCTCTTGTCCTCTTTGTCTTTCAACTCAGCGATCTTCTTGTCCGCGTCGGCAGAGATCTTTGCGATCTCCGCATCGGCCTCCGCCTTGATGGCGGCCGCCTTGACGTCGGCATCCGTGAGGATCTCCTGAGTTACGTTCGCTAGTGCCATGAGGATACCTCTTGGCTGCTCAGTTCGCCATGACGAAGATTCCGAGGATAGCGATGACCAGTCCGAAGATGACGATGGTCTCGGGGAGAACCATGAAGATCATTGCCTTTCCGAAGAGAGACTGGTCCTCGGTGATAGCTCCGACTGCTGCTGCTCCGACGTCTTTCTCAGCCATTCCGGCTCCGAGTCCGGTCAGTCCGACTGCGAGTCCTGCTCCGATTGCGATAAGTCCAACTCCAATATCTGCCATTTTCATACCTCTTTAGTTGCTTCTGTGGAAACGGTTTTGTTGCGTTTGATTTTGAGGGGCGCGTACTCCGTACCTCCTCCCTCAAAGAACTTGGCCATAAGCTCGACCATCTGCAACCTGAGACCGTGGAGACCCGCAGATAGGATAGCGAGAGTCCAGATCATGAGATGCAGGAAGGCGAAAAGGAGCAGACCGATGATGTCCATGACACCGAACGTGTTAGTCACTGTACTAACATCGCCGACGGTGACGATCTCGACACCTGCGACCATTCCCAGAGCTATGTAATTGAAAGCCAGGGCCATACCGGCCTTGGACATACCAATAGCAGCCAGACGAGTATACGAAAGGATGTTTCCTACGATTCCGGGCAGTTCGAGAACAGCCTGGATTCCCTCGTGTTTGATGTTCATGATCACTTCGACGACGATGAGAACCGCACCGATCAGAAGGAACGGCATCAGTTCGGACATGTCCTGCCCATAGATCAGGAACATTGCGAGTGCGTAACATACGAGAACGAGTCCGATGAATCCGAAGATCCACCCTCCCTTCTCCTTGAACGCGTGGGCAAATCCATACTGGATGTGTTTGTTGTACAGTGCGCAGAAGTATCCGATCATCAGGTGAACGATACCGATGTACACGGACAGCTTGAGGAGGAATCCGACGTGGAACAGTTTTCCGACACCGGTCTCGTAAGGCAGAATACCTCCGAAGATCGCAGGCAGGTTGTCGAGACCCAGCAGCATCTGCCAGGAATACTCCACAGACAACATGTGATGCGACGTGACGAAGTGCATTCCCAGACATTCTCCGAAGAAGAACAGTCCGAAAATGAATGCCCAGATGCCTCCGAAGAACAGCACTGTAGCGATAGCGCGCCAATCCTTGTGATGCGTGACCTTGAGTCCATACGCTCCAAGGATTATGAACGGGATGGCGTATCCCACATCTCCGACCATGAGTCCGAAGAACAGCGGAAGGAAGATTGCGATCAGGATGGAAGGGTCAATCTCCTGATACTTGGGCACCGACACGAGCTTGGTCGGATACTCGAATTCCTTCACGACTTTTCCATTGTTGAACTTAGTCGGAGCGTCTTTGAACCTCGGCTCTGCTGCCTCCGATTCGGCCATCTTCCTGCCGCGAGTCTCCTCGACCTCGACGTAGATGCCCTCGACCTTGGATTCGAGTTCCGTCTTGACGGTCTCGACCTTGGAAGTGGGAACCCATGCGTCGATGACGAAGGTGTACTCACTGTTGGCGATCCTTACGGGGATCTCTCCCTTCTGGACCTGGATAGACAGCTCCTCTTCGGAAGCGCTGAGGAAGTCCTTGTGTTTTTCCAGAAGACTCTCCAGCTCTTTCGAGACATTCTCCATCTCCGCCTCGGCGTCCTGGATCTCACGGTCCGTCCTGGCAAGGGCGGAGGCTGCGGACCCGGTGTCTTTGGGAACGGCGATCTCAGAGAAGCCGTTCTCGGAAAGGACAGACTGGACTGCGTCCTTGTCTGCGACCTTGGCGAACACGGCGATGACGTTGCCTTTCTTCTTGTCGAAGGATGTGAAGATCTCACAGTCCATGCCGGAAAGCATGGCGGTGGGATCCTCGACAACGGTACCGACGAACGAGACTATGCTCCTGTATCCGGAGTAAAGCTCGAGATCGATCGGCATGTCGGAAAGAAGCTCAAGATTCTTCTTCGTAGCGTTTAAATCGGTGATTCTCTGATTGAGATCATTCCTCTTGTCAAAGACGGCATTGATCTCCGTCTCTGCAAGTTCGACGCTGTCAGATGATATCTGGCTCTTGATCTCTTCCTCAGAAATGGGCTGGGTCTTCGCATTTTTCGCGATTCCCAATCCCTTCTCCATCGCACGTACCTTCAAAAGCCTCTCAGAGACCTTAGAAGAATACGGACGAGGAGTTCCGAGGGAGAAACCATCATCCGCGCCGACGGTATGATCGATCAGGTGGATAGCCTTCACATCGTAGATGGCCTCGATGGCCTCATCGATATGGGATTTGGCTCCCACGATCACAATCCTACTCATCGACTCAGGAAGTGACATTTATGGTCCTCTCGAATTTTTCATTGAGAAAATCTTTGACTTCCTGCATTTTCGCCTTGGAAGAGCTCTCGATCCTTGCAGCCTCCTGCTTGCCAGTGGCAAGCATGGAGTCACGCTTGGAATCAAGGGCCTCTTTCTCCTTGGCGATGGCGGATTCGTAAGAGCTGCGCATCTGAGCCTCAGCGTCCTGAATCTTCTTTACAGAATCCCTACGGGATTCAGCGATGGCGGACTTCTTGTTTGCCTCAGCTTGTGCAACCTTGGCATCTGCATCCGCCTCCGCTTTCTTTATTTCCGAAAGTATGTCAGTTCGGCTCAAATTCAACACTCCCCGACCCTGGGAGTTCGTATCTTTTTGCCATACTTAATGCTAACCCCTTTTCTAGAAAGGGAACAGCCAGACAATGTGCCTTTCTAGACAGAAATCAACTGGAAGGATGATACTCACGAATCAGGACATCCGTCTCCTTGAGGAGACTGTGGGAGAGATCATCGATATAACCCTCGTCATAGACGATCTCCTTGATGCCCGCATTGATGAGGATCTTCGCACACATAGAACACGGGAATGTGGTCGTATAGATCGTGGCCCCGTTGACACTGACTCCAAAATAGGCCGCCTGAGTGACCGCATTCTGCTCCGCGTGGACTCCCCTGCAGAGCTCATGCCTAGTGCCAGACGGTATGCCCATCTGCTCCCTTATGCAACCCAGCTCCTCACAGTGACGGGTCCCTTTGGGAGATCCGTTGTACCCGGTGGAAAGGACCCTCTTATCCTTCACGATGACAGCTCCGACCTTCCTCCTGAGACATGTGGACCTCGTAGAGATCAGTTGTGCCATCTCCATGAAATACTCGTCATTGCTGGGTCTTTCCATGCTATCGATATCGTGCACTTCATATTAAAGAAGAGAACGTGAAACATGTTTGTAACATACTAATTTAGTAAGTATATACCCCCTGCAGGTCCGCCTATCCTATTTATCTAATACATACCCATACAGGAACGTGGAAAAGGAGACCAAGAAGCTCATTCTGACCATCGGGATCTTTGCTGTGGTTATAGGAGGCGGATATTGTGCCCTCATAGCATACACGGGATCGACCGTACCGTTCAGCTCCGTGGTTTCAGAGAGCATGCAGCATGATAACGACAGATCCTCCATAGGTGTGATAGACACAGGAGACATCGTCGTCGTCAGGGATCCTTCGAAAACGGACATACAGAGCTATGTGGAAGGTCTGAGCACAGGACACAGCTCCTTCGAGAACTACGGCTCGGTCATCATATACAACAGGGACGGACACAACCCGGTGATCCATCGTGCCATAATATGGCTGGATTATGAGAATGGGAAATGGTCATCGTCAGAATTGAGGAACATCGAAGGTCAGTGGCATTGCGAATACCTGGGAACCGATGGCAAATTGATCAAGGGAACAGACCCCGACGATCTCAAAGGGACCCTCTACTTCCACGACATATACGGAAAGACCCCGTATGTGAACCTCGATGACCTCGAGAAGAAGAGCGGATACCTTACCATGGGAGACAACGCTGTGACGAATCCCAATTTCGATCAATCCAGCGGCATCATAGACCATTGTATCTCATTGGAGAACATAAAGTCCGTAGCCGTTTTCGAGATCCCTTGGATAGGTACGGTGAAACTGATGATGAACGGGAACGAGAACCTTTCCCATGTCCCCAACAGTCTCCCTTCCCTCATAATGGCTCTTATCACGATATTCTCAATACTGTTCTTCGTCGATCTGATCTACATGAACAGATTCAACAGACAGATCCAGGACAGAATAGGTCTCTCGAAGGGGATCGGAAGGAGGTAACCCCCCCACCCCTCCATTTCCACTGGAACCGAAAAAAGGATGCCTCACATCAGAGTGCGCTGTGTCGGAGGCTTGTAATCCTTGAAGAGATCGTCGGATTTCACCATCTCGATGAGATCCCTTGGAATGCAGAGTTCTATCTCCTTTGTGCGACCGGTCCTACCTGTGGATTTTATGCGAGCATGGATTATCCCAAGCATATCCAATTCCTGAATGAGTCCAGTGATCCTCCTCTGTGTCAGAGGTGATTGACCGATGCATTCGCAGACGGACTTGTAAGCCGCGTACGTATCTCCTGTGGTCATCGTCGGAAGTCCTTTCTCGGTGTTCTTTATGATACCTAGGAGAAGGATCTTCGATTGGATGGTCAATGTCTTGATGACCTCGACTATCGCATCGACCTCGATCTTACTCCTAGCGGATTTCACATGAGCGGAAGTGATCTTGGGATCCCCTTGCCTCTCCGCGATCTCCGCCGAGATCCTCATGAGTTCAAGGGCCCTTCTAGCATCTCCCATCTCCTGCGCAGAAAGAGCGGCACAGTATGGAATGACATCATCATCCAACACTCCGGTATCGAAAGCTATGTCAGCTCTGTTGTAAAGGATGTCCTTCAATTGTTCCACATTATATGGAGGGAATACCAGCTTCTCTTCACCGAGTCTGCTCTTTATCTTAGGACTAAGAAGTTCGGTGAATTTCGCATTGTTCGTTATCCCGATGATGGATACCCTCGATTTCTGAAGCACTTCGTTTATCGTGGTGAGATAATAGAAGATATCGTCACCATTCTTTTGAATGGACCTGTCGATCTCATCGAGAACGATTATGAAGACCTTGTTCTCCTTATCTATCATCTCAGTCAGAGTCGCAAGGATCTTATCCAGACTCCAACCTGTGAATGGGATCTTATTTTCCTCGATGTTATTGATGATCTGATTGGAAATGCTGTATAGGATACCGTATGCAGTGTCGTTCACTTCACAGTTGATGTAGATGAAATGGACATTCTCCTGTTGAGGATCCGCCTTTCTCAATTCCTTCCCTATGAAGTTCATCACAGCGGTCTTTCCAGTTCCGGTCTTTCCGATGATGAGGATGTTAGATGGTTTGTCACCATTCAGGGCAGGCGCGAGGATCTCCACGATCGCATCGATCTTATCCTTTCTATGAGGGAGATTGTCCGGTATGTATGTTGTCTGAAGAATTTTGGAATTCTTGATGAGGCTATGTCTGCTCTTGATGTACTGTGTGAAGATGTTCGCTTCGTTTTTGTTTTCTCCAGCCATCAGACAACCTCTGTTTCCACTGAAACCCATAATCCATATAAGTGTTTGCCAAACCTTTGTTTCCATTGGAAATTTCGAAAAGAATCTGAGCACTCTCTCTAAATTCGTTTTATATTTGAACGATGTTCGAGAATCAATATCAGGAGTGTTTCCTAAATGAAAGGATGGCTTGTAATAGGTGCTTGCGTGCTTGGAATCGTTGCATTCATTGGAGTTTTGTACATTCTCGGCACCATATGATACGATCTCGAAATCACCCGTACTCTGTTTTTCGGTTCCAGTGGAAATGGAGGGGTGGGGGGGTTGGATGCGGCCTTCACGTTTTCCGACGGAAGTAAGTGTTGACGCACACCCTCTTCTTTTTATCCTGAACAAATAAGAGTTGCAGCATGTCCAAGGTCAGGTATGCTGTTCTGGGATTCGCCGTCGTATTGTTGGTCTTGTTCTTCTGTATAGGATCCGATGATGATCTCCTTTCACCCGAGCATACGGGCATAGTGGTCGATGTGAACGAGGGGGATAATGGTTTCACATTCATTCTGGAGACCCGTGATTCGGATATCAGGTGTTTCTCATCTGATATTCCGATGGAACTTGGATACTATGGGGTCATCGGAGATTTCTCCAAAGATGGTAGGATCTTCTTCGTGGAGCAATTGATATATCTGGACTGATGGATGTGCATCCATCCTGACATGCGAATGTTCGGAATCTGGAGAGATAATGTACATATCTGTGGATGATACGGATTCCATGCGTGGAAATTGTACAACATTCCTCGCTACCGAGATCATAAGAGAGTTGGATGACCTGGACCTCATAGGCAATCCCCGTCTCGTCCGTCTCAATCCCGCTACTCCCTGGAAGACCCGTGGTAATGGTTCCCTCGTCATGCGCTTCGGTCGTGGTTCGGGTCCCAAGAGGTTCATAGGGATGATCGGTGACAGGGAGCTGTTCTGCTTCGACAGTTGTACAGACTATGAACCTGACCCTCAGGAGCTGAGGAGAAGGATAATCCCGATAGTGGAGAGGAACCATGATCCTGATTTCTCCGATCCTGGGCTGTTGATATCCAAGGTCAAGCCTTCACAGAAATTCTATTGGAAAGGTGTTAGGACGATCCTCGACCGTGAGATTATCGATCCGGAGATCGAGAGGATAGGCGGATTGACATTCGAGATACGTCAGGGGCGCGGATTGATCGGATGCGTATGCGGCATGGCCTGGAGGCCCAGGGACAGTACGTTCGAACTTCTCACATACAGGCCCAGGGACAGATGGGGAACCGAGAGGATCTTCGATCCGGAGAGCATAGGGATGATGGATTCCAGGTATGGTTCGACATTCAATTCCTGGGAGCCCAGATATCATAAGGTCGCCATGGTCCCGATGACTCCCTGTCCTGTCATGTACGGTCTTCGTGGAGATTCCGAGGATGATCTGATCGAGGCTTCGAAGGATATAAGGACGGAACCCATCGATAGATGGGTGGTTTTCCTGACCAATCAGGGAACGGACGATCATATAATCAAGAACCCCAAAGCATTGGTCCCTGACCAATCGTATGCCTTGAGAGGGAATGTGGCATCCCGTTCCAGACATATCGAGGGAGGTCACACGATCATCGATGTCGAAACATCGCATGGTCTCATATCATGTGCCGCCTATGAACCTTCCAAGGAGTTCCGTTTCGTTCTGGATTGGTTGAACGAAGGTGATGAGGTCGAGGTCATCGGGGAATTGAGGGATGTTCCGAGGACCTTGAATGTCGAGAAGATCCATGTTATATCGGCGGGACCTGAATCGGTCAAGATCTCCAATCCCATCTGTCCGATATGTTCCAGGACCATGAAGTCCACAGGGAAGGGTGGGAAATTCAAATGCAAGAAGTGCAAGACCCATTCCTTCGAGCCTGTGATGGGTCAGGTGCGCAGGCAGATGGTTCCCGGATGGTATGAGCCTCCGACCGCAGCAAGGCGTCATCTTTCGAAGCCTCTCAAGAGAATGGGTGTCGTTCAACCTGTTGAGTTCGTCAATGGTCGTAGTTGAGTATCGACACCCTTTTATAATGTACGCAGGATGCAAAGTCCAGAAGGGGAATATCCAATGGACGAGGCAGTAATTATCAGCGCTGTAAGGACTCCTATAGGAAAGTACGGGAAAGCACTTGCAGGTTTCAAAGCGACCGAGCTTGGTGCGATGGTCGTGAAAGAGGCCATCGACCGTGCCGGTGTCCAGGCCACCGATATCCAGGAATGCATAATGGGAAACGTCATAGGTGCGGGGCTCGGACAGAATCCTGCCAGACAGGCCGCCATAGGTGCGGGGCTCCCCGTGGAGATCGGTTCGTTCACCGTCAATGCGGTCTGCGGCTCGGGATTGAAGGCTGCCATGCTCGCTTCCGATGCCATCAAGGCCAAGCAGTACGAAGCACTGGTGGTCGGAGGGATGGAGAGCATGTCCAATGCGCCTTACCTAATGCCCGGTGCAAGATGGGGATACAAGATGAACAACCAGACTGTCGTCGATTCCATGGTCCATGACGGTCTCTGGGACATCTTCAATGATCAGCACATGGGATTCACCGGTGAGATCGTAGCGGAGAGGTTCAATGTCACGAGGGAGGACTCTGACAGACTCTCCATGGAATCCCATCTCAAGGCCGCGAAGGCAACGAAGGAGGGCAAGTTCAAGAAGGAGATCCTTCCCGTGACCATTCACTCCAAGAAGGGGGACATCATCGTCGAGAACGATGAGGGGATCAGGGAGGACACGACCATGGAGTCCCTGGGAAAGCTCAAACCTGTCTTCAAGAAGGACGGACAGGTCACGGCGGGGAACTCCTCGCAGCTCTCCGACGGTGCATCCGCACTTGTGATAACTTCCAGGAAATGGGCGGAGGAGCACGGGTACAAGCCTATGGCATCCATAGTGGCCTATGGCGAGAGGGGTGTGAAGCCCGAATACATCATGGAGGCTCCCATACCCACGACCAGGCATGTTCTGGATATGGCCGGGATGACCATCGATGACATCGATCTCTTCGAACACAACGAGGCCTTCGCTTCCGCTTCATGTGCAGTCAAGAAGGACCTGAACGTTCCCGATGATAAATTCAACGTCAACGGAGGGGCAGTGGCTCTCGGACACCCGATAGGATGCAGCGGAGCCCGTGTCCTCACATCTCTCATCTATGCTCTGCAGGACAGGAATAAGGAGACCGGACTGGCCACACTCTGTCTTGGCGGAGGAAATGCGGTCACGATGATCGTACGCAGCGAGTGATCCGACCTATCATCGAAAACCGAACAAACAGACCCGATGGCCCTCTTACACTGGGGGGCCATCATGGTCGATTTTTCTTTTTCCATCCAGCGTTGGTGATATCTTTTTTCCAGATGATCCGTGACAGGAAATTCTATCAATGACGTGAAGGATTACTGGATATGAAGTCCCTCGAGACAGTCCTGCATGAGATTGATGCATGCACGGACGAGATGATCGAGACGATGATTGGGATGATCCGTTATCCTGCCCTGTCGCCTATAAACGGCGGTATCGGGGAAGGTGAGAAGGCCGATTATCTCATGTCGAAGCTCGTTGGTTTCGATTCTGTCGAAAGAGTGGACGTTCCGGACGATTCGGATCCCACGATCATGAGACCCAACATCCTTGCGAGGAAGAATGGGAGAAGGAAAGGGACCGTGTGGATAGTGGCACACATGGATGTCGTTCCGGCAGGTGACCCCGACCTTTGGGACACGCCTCCCTATGAGGGCGTGTACAAAGACGGGTGCATCTTCGGCAGGGGCACGGAGGACAATGGGCAATCCGTCATATCCTCGATGTTCGCTTCCAGACCTTTTCTGGATCAGGACCTTCAGGGGATGTCCATCGGGATAGCCTATGTCGCAGATGAGGAGACCACGAGTAAGATGGGCATAGAGTATCTGCTCGATTATGGTTATTTCGATGTCGATGACATCATAATGGTCCCTGATTGGGGATCTCCGGGTGGAGTCCAGATCGAAGTGGCAGAGAAAGGGATGCTGTGGATCCGCTTCATGATAGAAGGGAAGACAACCCATGGTTCCACTCCGGACAGGGGGATCAATGCATATCGTGTCTCCACCATTCTCCTGATGGACCTAATGGAGAGCTTCTCCAAGCATTTCGGTGATTCCGATGACCGTTTCGTCGGTAAGACCTCCACTTTCGAACCCACTAAGAGGCCTGCGACCGTGGAGAACGTGAACACGATACCAGGCTATGACGAGTTCTGCATGGACATCCGTCTCCTTCCAATGTATGATATCGATGATGTGGTTGGATGTGCGAAGGAGATCGCGGCGATGTACGAAAAGTCGACCGGTGCCAAGATAACCGTGGAAGTGGTGGAGAGGCATGTGGCTGGAAAGCCCTCGTCGATGGACTCAATAGGTTTCAAGGCCCTCGTCGATGCTGTGGAATCAGTCACCGGCTCCAAACCTGTCGGTGTGGGCATCGGAGGAGGCACATGTGCCAACTTCTTCCGTCAGAAAGGATTCGATGCATATGTTTGGCAATGTGGCGGAGGGACTCTCCATGCTCCCAACGAGCATGTCGTGATGTCCAACATGATCACTGACACCAAGGTCTATGCGACATTGATGCACAGGCTCTGCCTGCAGTGATCACTCGTCGCTGAACAGACGGTCTATCATCCATTCGGTATCGAACTTGATGATGTCCCCGTATTCCTGACCGTTGCACACGAACGCTATGGGCTTGTTGATCGTGTGCGCTATGGATAATGCGGCACCGCCCTTCGCGTCGGTGTCTATCTTGGTGAGGATGATGGCATCTATGCCGACGGCCTGGTCGAACACCTTGGCCTGCTCTATCGCATCGTTTCCGGCAAGGGAGTCTCCGACGAAAACCTTGAGGTCGGGTTTGGCGACCCTGACGATCTTCTTCATCTCCTCGATGAGGTTGCTGTTGGTCTGCATCCTTCCGGCGGTGTCGATCAGGACGACATCCTTCCTCTTCGACCTGGCATGCTCTATCGTATCGAAGGCCACTGCGGACGGATCGGAGTCATGCTCCTGTTTGACGATCTTGCATCCGAGATTGTTGGAATGTATGGTGAGCTGTTCGATCGCTCCTGCCCTGAATGTGTCGCATGCGGCCAGCACCACTGTCTGACCGTTGTTCATGACGCGGTTCGCTATCTTGGCTATGGCAGTCGTCTTGCCGGTGCCGTTTATCCCGACGAACATTATGACCGTAGGTCTCTTCTGCTCGGAGAGCCAGGCATCGAAATCGAATTCGTTGATCTTGAGAACGTCGCGGACAGCGTCCCGTATGGCATGCTCCACGACCTGCTCCAGGGTGTAGGAACGGTCGTATTTCCTGCCGACGAGGTTCTCGCGGACGCCTGCTTTGATCTCCTCCACGACGGGATATGCCACATCCGCCTCAAGGAGTATGATTTCCAGCTCGTCGAGGATCTCATCCAGTGGGTCTTCCTTGATCCTCTTCCCGGAGTCCCCTATGGGGGAATCGCTGGATTCGGATCTCGCCTTGAGCTTGGCCTCCTGTTTCTCTTGCTTCTTGAGCCTCATCATCTCCTTCCTGGAGAGTTTCGGCTCCTCCTTCACAGGTTCCGGTTCAGTCTTGACGGGCTCGACCTCCTCGATTGTCTTCGGTTCGGGAGCGACAGGGGCTTCGGCGGGTTTGGGTGCGGGTACATCAGGGACGGTTTGATGTTCGGGTTCCTTCGCTTCGTAAACATCCTCTTCTTTGAGCTTCTCGCCCTTGGAGAACAGGTTCTTCATCTTCGACTTCAGGGACTCGAACATCTTTTACCGCCTCACTGCTGTATTCCTGCGTTCTGGCGCCTTACGGCATATTCCTGCTGAACCGCCTCGGACATCGCCGTGAGGTTCTGCTGGGCCTCGTTCAAGGCATCAACGGATTTCTTGAGGGCCTCTGAGATCTCTGCAGAGTTGGCATCGAGGTAGTCGATGGACTCTTCGGAGGTCTTCTGGATGGATATCCCGGACCCAATTCCGGTCACGACGGTCCTGTTGCCGGTGACCTTCACGGGGATGTAGCACGAGGCGCCGACGGGCACCATGATCTCATCCCCTTCCTTCGCATCCTTGAATGCCTTGACGGACTCAAGGGCGAGGTTGACCTCGTCGAGGGACACGCGAAGGACCTGTACCTGGCGGCTCATCGCCTCTACCCTCTCCTTGTACGCATCCATCAGGGCCAGGGCCTGACGGAGCTCGTTGTCGTCCACGATCACTCACCGATCTGGTACTTCACGACGTGGTTGGTGACGTCGTCGGCGGAGAGCTCGGTGATCTCGGTGATGTCGATCTGCCATCTCTTGAGCTTGTGCTTGCTTCCGATGGTGGACAGGGCCTTCTCCTTGACGGCGGCTTCGTCCTCGGCTGCCATCTCGATGGAGAAGGGCTGAGTCTTTCTGGGGTCTGCATAGGTTCCAGTGATGCGGAATGCTTTCATTGTGATTACCTTGGATTCGGCAAACGCAACCCCCTAATAAACCATTCGCCCGTTCTATTATAATAAGGAAGAGGAGAGGAACGGCACCCGAGGCTGAAATCCAAATGTGCCAGATGGTCAGAACAGCTTCTGTTTTTGGGATTCTTCCGACAGATAGCCGAAATCAGCCATCTTCCTTCCGATCAGGAACACGGCGGCGAACTCGGGGACCTCTGTCTCGCCCTTGAGGGAGAGGCGCTCTCCCTTGATGTCGAGGTCTGCGGGCCTCCTCATCGTGACCTTCACAGGGTCGTCGGAGTACGCGTCGGGGACGGCCATCTGCAGTGGATCGAAGTCGGTGAGCTCCTGCCTTGTGATGGGGGTCACCCTGAGTCCGCTCTTCCCATGGACCGATCCGGGGAGGCGTATGAGTCTCTTGATGTCCGCCGTGACCGGTTCGTCGACCTCTCCCGACAGGCGGTACGCCACATCCTCCTTCATGATCTTGACGAGCATGTTCTGGGTGGAGGTGGACAGCATGGCCATGTTATTTTTCTCGAAAAGGACGCCTCTGGCTCTGACGAGCTCGTCGCGGGCCTTGTATATGCTCTTGCTGTCGCTGCCCTTGATGCTCGGGTATTCGCGCTTCAGGAGCTTGGCATCCTCCGTGTCGCAGAAATCGTTGACCACGTCCATGAGGCCCACGCGCATCCTCTTCCGCCATCCTCCCGAATCCGCGGGGGGTATAAGGCGGTCCTTCGCGACATTGGTGCGCATGCCGCTCCCGGTCGCCACCCTTGATGTCGGGACACGGTTCACGGGAAAGACCCAGTCTATGTTCAGGCCAGAGCATGTGATGTAGTCCACGAGCTCCCTTCTCTCATGCGTGCCCAGTTCCATGATGTCCGGGGTGCGGACGTGCGCATGGTATCCCCTCCCTCCGGAGAACGTGATGTGTATCTGATCCTCCGAGAACCCGAGGTCGTCCATCAGGAACGAGTCCACGAGGTGCTTCATCTCCTCGCGGATCTGCAGGACCATCTGCGCATAGGTCATCTCCTTGGCGCCGTCCAGGTGATCGGCGTCCAGGTCGAAGATCAGTTCCGCCCCCAGCCATTCCTTGTCGTCCATCACCGGCGCGTTAGGCCTGCGGTAGTACGATGTGGAGTAGTAGCTGTGTGCGGGTATGTTCCCCTGCATGTAACGCCTCAGCTCGTCGGGGGCGCTGAAGGACAGGTGCCTCTGGACGAAGTTCTTGTCGAAGAACATGAAACCGAACTCCCTGCGCGCGAAGCGGTCCGGCATTATAGGACCGTCCGTCCGGTAGTACTTCTTGAACGCCTTGAGCATGAAGCGGGAGTTCGAATCCATCGTACGAACCATTGGAGACGGTGATATTTAATCTGGATGCAGGCAGCAACCATCGCCCTCTCGCGGGGTCGATCCTTCGTACCGCCCGACGGATCGAGGGAGTCTCTTATTTCAACATGAGCGTATGGGGTGTCGATGAGCGAGCAGGTGCCCGTCTACGACAACCATATCCATATGTCCCCCTCCGGACGCAACGTCGATGCCCTGAAGGAGTTCGAGGCGGCGGGAGGCACGGGACTGACCCTGGTCACGCTCCCCTATTCGGAGGTCCCCATCCACAAGGGGGGCGATTTTGCCGAATCGTACGAGGTGACCTATGCGCTGGCACAGCGCGCAAGGGAGGCTACGAGCCTGAGGATCAATATCGCCGTCGGACCGTATCCGGTGCTCATGGTCCCCCTCGCCGAAGCCTACGGGCTGGAGCGGGCCGAGGAGATGATGGTCCGCGGGATGGAGGACGCGGCCCGTGACGTGGCGGAGGGAAGGGCCGTCGCGATAGGCGAGATCGGGCGTCCGCACTTCCCGGTGTCCCGGGAGATACGGGACGCATCCAACAGGGTGCTGCTAAGGGGCATGGAGCTTGCGAGGGAGGTCGACTGCCCCGTCATCATACATTGCGAGTCCGAGGAGTATACGGACCGTTCCTTGGCCGAGATCGCGGACATGGCGGGCCTCGACCGCAGTAGGGTGGTCAAGCACTCATCCCCTCCATGGGTGACACCGGAGGAGACGCACGGCGTGATGCCGTCGATACCCGCATCCAAGACGAATACGCGCGAGGCCATCTCCAAGGGGACAGACCGCTTCATGATCGAGACCGATTACATAGACGACCCGCTCAAGCCCGGGGCGATAATGGCGGTCACGACCGTCCCCAAGAGGGTCAAGGCATGGCTGGCCAACGGGCAGGTCCCGACGGAGAGCATACACCGGATCTGCGGGGACATACCAGATTCACTTTACGGGAGATGAAATAATGGCAAGCATACTGAGCGTATATGACGAGGGCTCCGTGGTGGACACGCAGCTCATAGGCGCCAAGGGCTTCTCGGTCCTCGTCGAGGCCGACGGGAAGAGGGTCCTTTTCGACACCGGGCTGAGGGACAGGTATCTGATGCACAACATGGAGCATCTCGAGATCGACCCCGAGTCGATAGATGCCGTTGTCATCTCCCAGGCATGTCCCGACAACTGCAGGGCGATCAACGGCCTCCTCGAGGCACGCACGTCGCCGGTGGACGTGTACGCCCCCGCTGGTCTGTACTCCAAGAAATCCGGGTTCATGTCGTTCCAGGTCGGACTCTCGGACGAGAACCGTCCCAAGGCGACCCTCCACGACATAGACGGTTGGCTGGAGGTCGTGCCGGGCGTGTTGGTGTCCCCCCAGATCGACGGGGAGTCGTTCCTCGTGGTGAGGGGGAAGCAGACGGCGGTCGTGTCGGGACGGGGAGTCAACGGCCCGGGGCCCCAGCTGTCGGCATTCCGCTCCAAGTTCGGGTTCGATGTCAAGACGTACGTGGGAGCGGTCCTGCTGGAAAAGAGGAAGAAGACTGTGGCCGAGCAGTACGCCCTGGAGTTCGAGTCATACGGTTGCACGGACCTTCATCTCAACCATTGTACGGGACGTGACGGGATGACCAACCTGAGGGCCCATTTCGGTCTGAAAGGTGTCGACGACTTCTACGCCGGGATGATGCTGGAGCTGTGAGCCGGAGCGAAGTTCATTGTATTAGTTTTATATAGAAGTTCAGATAAAGAAGGGGTGATTAAAATGTACTGGCGTCTCAGAACCGCGGCGATGTTCGCAGCGATGACCCTGATACTCGTGGTCATCGGAGGGCTCGTAGGCTATCTCTTCAAGAATTGGATGATCGGAATGGCGGTGATGCTCGTCATCTCGATAGCATTCAACTTCTACGCCTACTTCTTCTCCAAGGGCATGGCCCTCAGGGCCAACAAGGTCCAGCTCGTCACCCGCGAGCAGGAGCCGAGGCTGTACGGCATAGTCGAGGGCATAGCCCTGAAGGCGGGGCTTCCCATGCCCGAGGTCGGGATATCCAACGTCCCCATGCCCAACGCCTTCGCCACGGGCAGGAATCCCAAGAACGCCGCCGTGGTGGCGACCAGGCCCCTGCTCAGCCTGCTGACCGACGATGAGCTCGAGGGTGTGATGGCACACGAGATGTCCCACGTGAAGAACAGGGACATCCTGGTGATGTCCGTGGCGTCCACCATGGCCTCCCTCGTGGCCTACGTCACCAGGGTGGCCGTCTGGTCCTCGATGTTCAGCAACGATGAGAACAACGGGCTTTCCCTCGTGATAGCCCTGATCGCAGACATAACCCTGCCCATCGCGGCCATGCTCGTCCAACTGGGCGTGTCCAGGAACAGGGAGTACCTCGCGGACGAGTCCGGGGCGAGGATAACCGGGAAGCCCATGGCCCTGGCGAGCGCCCTCACGAAGATCGAGAGCGGATGCACGACCAAGGCCAACAACTACGACAACCCGTCCTATGAGAGCGTGTGGATATCCTCGCCCTTCGGAATGAAGAAGGCCAGGGGTCTCGTCAACCTCTTCAGGACCCATCCCACGACCCCCGACAGGATCGCCAGGCTCAAGGCCCTTGACGAGGAGATCAACGGGATAAAGCACCTCTGAACCATTCCTTCAGAGGTCCGATGGAAAACGACCTCCCTCTCCGGATGCCGGAGAGGGAGGTCATTAGATGATTGTTCTCTCAGAGGTTCACTGTACGGGCTCCCATTTGGCGAGCTCGTTGACCTTGGAGAGTGTGGAACCCCTCTCGATCTCCTCGCGGGTCCTGTTCTCCCTCTCATGAACGTCCAGGGCCCTGTTGGCGACCTCGACGGCCGATTCCTTCGGTATGACCACGATGCCGTTCTCGTCGCCGACGATCCAGTCCCCGGTGCGGACCCTCTGCCCGCCCACGGTGATCTCGATGCCTATGCCTCCATATCCCTTGGGCTCTCCGGCGCAGGGTGCCACCGTGCGGGAGAATGCGGGGAACCCGAGGTCCCTGATGTCATCTATATCTCTGACGGCTCCGTCTATGACGATCCCCTTGACCCCCATGACCATGGCGGAATGGGACGCAAGCTCCCCCCAGACCGCGACCGGCGCGCCGCCGACATCGACGACAATGACGTCGCCTTCCTTGGCGCGGTCTACAGCCTCGACGGGCTTCGCCCAGTCCCCGTTCGTCGTCTGAACGGTCAGTGCCCTCCCCACCATCTTCTGTCTGTGGGCGAGGGATTGGGGGAGGATCCCGAACATGACCCCCTGCTTGTGGAACGCATCGGATATGTTGCATGTGGAGACTCTGTTGAACGCTTCGAACAGGTCCTCCTCACCGTATTTCTTCGCGAGGTCCGTGTCCACCTTGGCGCCGGACATGGCCTTCTTGATGTTCCTGGCGGCCTCGGCGATGTTCTCGGTCTTCAGGATGGCTCCGCCGACGATGACGTCCGATGCCCCTGCCTCGACGTACTCTCCCGCGTTCTCGGCTGTGATGCCTCCGGCGACCGCGACGGGTATCGAGACCTCGGACACGATCCTCCTGAGAATGTCTATGGGGGGCTCCTCGCCCCTCATCTGGCTGTCGATCCCCATGTGTAGGCAGATGTATGCCACTCCGAGCTCCTCGACCCTCTTGGAGCGTGCGACCTTGTCGGGGACGTTGATCATGTCGACCATGATCTCCGCACCGTACTTCCTTCCGGCCATGACGGCCTCCTCGATGGTGGCATCGTCCGCGAGCCCGAGGACGGTGACGATGTTCGCACCGGCCTTGGCCATTATCTCCACCTCGAACGATCCCGTGTCCATGGTCTTGGTGTCGGCTATGATCATCCTGCCCGGGAATTCCTTGCGGAGGACACGTACCGCCTCCGCACCTTCGCTCTTGATCAGCGGTGTGCCCGCCTCGATCCAGTCCGCTCCCCCGTCCACTGCCTCGTGTGCGATAGGGACGGTTCTGGACAGCTGCATCAGATCTAGGGCCACTTGAAGCGAGGTCATGCGAAAATCATCAGGGCTACTATATTTGGTTCTTTCCCGTTTGGAAAGATGTGGGTACAGCCTTAAACGTGGCACGGTGAGACGGTATCGGGAGTAGAGGATGTATTGTCCCAATTGCGGAAAGGAATTGCCGGAAGGTGCTAGGTTCTGTCCCGACTGCGGCTTTTCCTCCAACGGGTTCGGTTCCGGCGGCAATGTCGACCCGAACACCGCTATAATGTTCAACAAGAAGTCGGAGGGGCTCGCGCTGATCCTCTCCCTGTTGATTCCCGGCCTCGGTCATATGTACGCGGGCAAGGTCACGAAAGGGCTCTGGATCCTGATAGGGGCCATCGTGTGCGCCGTGCTCTTCCCGTATGTCATTGTTACGGCGATTGGCGTTCTGGCTCTATGGGTGTATGGGATGTACGATGCGTACATCACGACCAAGGAGTACAACGAGTATTTGATATCTCACAGCGGTCAGAGGCCCTGGTGATCTCCCCGGAATGAGGGGTATGCCACTCAGCTCGCCCGTCTATCATCAGCGTTCAGCTCGAAAAAACGATCATCACCGTGGCATGCAGTCCATGGGCGAGCGTTCCTTTAACTCTTATGCCGCCTCGGTCGTATATGTCCGGTCTGCGGTAGGGGCCGGGAAGAATCATTTATCAATGTGACAGGCATGGACAGGGTCGATCTGCATGTTCAAGAAGAAGGAATCCAAGCCGAAAATGCGCGTCCTTTTCGTCGAGGCGAAGAATGATTTCGCATCTCAGATCGCCGAGTACTTCGCAAGGCAACTCTTTGATGACATGTATGAGCTGTACAGTGCCGGACCGGAGAAGGACATCCTCGATTGCGAGATGGTTTCCTCGATGTATGCCAGCGGGGAGGACATCAGGCGGCAGATCTCCAAGGATTTCAAGGACCGCGATTTCCTCAGGGAGGACGAGGACTACGACGTCGTCGTCTACATGGACAGGCCCACATTCGAGGAATGGTCCGGGAAGACCCCTTGGAAGGGCAGGCAGTTCCTCGCAGAGGTCAGGCAGCGTTCGGAATACACCGCGACCGACGACCTGGAGCTCTTCAACGAGTACGTCGCCTCCATGAATGAGGTGAAGGCGTGGGTGGAGGCTAACATGGCCGATCCCGAGAGCCTCAGGTCCCTGGTAGTCGTATGATCCCGGTGATAGTCTACGACGAGTGCCAGTGCGATCCGAAGAAGTGCACGGCCAAACGGATGCTGAAGTTCGGTCTGGGCAAGGAGGCCAAGACCCTGGGCGCCATACCTTCGGGCTCCGTGGTCCTCTCGCCGTTCTCCGACCGGGCACTGTCCCCCGCGGACATAGGTCACGCCAGGAAAGGTCTCGTCGTGATGGACCTCACCTGGACGAACATCGACAAGTTCCCGCGCATGAAGCGTGTGGAGGAGAGGGCGTTACCATATCTCCTGGCCGCGAATCCGATAAACTGGGGCCGTCCGATGGAGCTCAACAGTGCCGAGGCCGTAATGGCGGCATTGTACATACTGGGTCAGAAGGAGCAGGCGGAGACGTTCCTGGGAAGGTTCAACTGGGCCCCGGAGTTCATGAGACTCAACGGAAACCTCCTGGAGGACTACTCCCGGGAGAAGGACAGCACAGGGGTGGTCCGCGTCCAGCAGGAGTATCTGGATTCCATAATCGGCGATCGTCCGGGCGACGAGGGACAGGACTGACGTCCGTTTTACAAAGTTGTCAAGAAAAATGGGTTTCTCCCGCCCGTTATGCGAGCGGGAATCAGCGGATCTCAGCAGGAGATGGCGCTGGAGGGGCACTCGTCGACGCAAGCGCCGCAGTCAACGCATTTTCCAGCGTCGATGACTGCGATGTCGTCGCAGGTGATAGCTCCCTCGGGGCAGACGTCGACGCAAGCGCCGCACGCAACACACTCAGACTCGTTAACTTTGGCTGCCATTACAGTAACCTCGTCCAGGCGACCGCTTAGCATCTATAAAATGGGTGCGGATTCTCATTCAGGATCCGATGGGATCCATTCAGCATGCGGTGCGCGATCGGCGACCGCATCCGGGACGGCCGCGATCCGGCCGTCTTCCGGTATCGTCGCGATATCACGGCGGGCATATGAGCGACAGACATACCTTTATCTTAGATGTGGGCATGGTTCGAAGGTATGAGCGGAGATGACCTTCTCGGGATGATATGGGGGGCCTTGGGGGACGATACGGTGACCACCAAGGAGGCCACGGACAGGCTGGAGCAGGCATTCGGATACAGATGTCCCGACGATTTGGCCAAGACGTTCATGAAGTACAAGAAGCAGGGGCTCATCAAGGGGAGGATCTCGATGGACCACGGCGGGTGGGTCTGGTGGGTCGACGAGGAGTGTCGCTCCGGGGAGGCGCAGCAATGACATCCAACTATCAGGATGAGGACATCCAGGCCGCATGGAACGACGTGTTCTCCAAGGACAAGTACCGCATAATGATCTCCTGCATAGCGGACAACTTCCCTCAGAAGAAGAGCGTGAGGGTGGACTATGCGGACATAAACATGGTGAGCGTCGATTTCGCGATGTTCGTCCTGGAGGAGCCGGACCGTTGCATCGAGATAGCCCGCAAGACCGCCATGTCACTCGTCCCCAGCATCAGCCGTCCCGGCGAGACCATCAACGTCAGGATATACAACCTTCCGAGGGATGCCAAGGTGGACATACGCAACCTCAGGGCGGACCACCTCCGCAAGCTGGTCGCGGTGGAGGGTCTGGCCAGGAAGGTCACCACCGTCAGGCCCAGGATGACCTACGCCCTGTTCAGGTGCGCCCGTTGCGGCTCGGAGATATGGGTCGAGCAGCCGGGGATGCTCCTCAAGGAGCCCATGATGTGCAACAACCCGGAAGGCGGGTGCAACAAGCAGTCCACACGTTTCAACCTGGACGAGAAGGCCTCCGTGTACAAGGACACCCAGAAGATAGAGATCCAGGAGAGCCCGGAAGGTCTCAGGGGCGGGGCCCAGCCCGAGAGGATCACCGGATACGTCGAGGACGACATAGCCGGGGAGGTCACAGCGGGGAACAGGATAACGCTCAATGGGATACTCCGTTCGGCGGAGAAGACCGAGAGGGACAAGACGACGGTCTTCGAGATCTACCTCGATGTGATCTCCGTGGAGTTCGAACAGCACGAGTATGATGAGATCACCATCACGGACGAGGACGAGAGGAAGATCCTCGAGATGTCGCGCGACCCGATGCTGTATGAGAACATCGTCCGTTCGATATCCCCCTCGATCTACGGTCTGGATGCGGTGAAGAAGGCCATCGCCCTGCAGCTCTTCGGAGGATGTCACAAGGAGATGGACGACGGGACCGTGATGAGGGGCGACATGCACATCCTCCTCATCGGAGACCCGGGAGTGGCCAAGTCGCAGCTTCTGAGGTACATGAGCGCCCTCGCGCCCCGCGGCATATACGCCTCCGGGAAGTCCGCCTCCGCCGCAGGTCTGACCGCCGCTGCGGTCAGGGACGATTTCGGGGACGGGAGATGGACCCTCGAGGCTGGTGCCCTCGTCCTCGCGGACAAGGGACTGGCCTGCATCGACGAGCTGGACAAGATGACCGACCAGGACAGGTCGTCCCTGCACGAGGCGATGGAGTCCCAGAGGATCTCCGTCGCGAAGGCGGGCATCACGGCGACCCTCCAGTGCAGGTGCTCCATGCTTGCGGCGGCGAACCCCAAGTACGGGAGGTTCGAGGAGGAGTCGTCGATCGCGGACCAGATCGAGCTGCCACCTGCGCTCATGTCGCGTTTCGACCTGATATTCGTCCTCACGGACAAGCCGGACAAGAAGAAGGACACGGCCATCACGGAGCACATCCTCAACGCCCATCAGCGCGGACAGGTCAGGATGATGCACGAGGGGGACGTCGTCCCCGGCATAGACCCCAAGAAGGTCCTGGACATGACCGACAGCATCCGTCCCGTGTACGAGCAGGAGATGCTGAGGAAGTACGTCGCATATTCCAAGAGGATCACGCCGATCATGACCGATGACGCCAAGCGGATCATCGAATCCAGTTTCCTGAGGATAAGGAGCATGGGCAACGGAGGGAACTCGGTGCCGATCACCGCCAGGCAGCTGGAGGCGTTCGTTCGCCTTTCGGAGGCATCGGCGAAGATGAGGCTGAGCACCACCGTGACGGACATGGACGCGAACCGCGCCGTGGACCTCGTCGAGGACTATCTGAGGAGGATCGCCGGCAACGACGAGGGCGGCTTCGACATAGACAAGATCGCCACGGGGATAAGTTCCAAGGACCGCAACAAGATTGATGTGGTGCGCTCCATATTCAGGGAGTTCGGGATCGACGGTCTGAACTCCGACGAGCTCATGCAGCACGGGGCCAGTCAGGGCCTGGAGGATTCCGATGTGACCCGTGCCCTGAAGCAGCTCAGCGATGCCGGAGAGATATACAAGAGTCCCGCAGGGATCTACAAGTTGGCATGAACATGTACGTAAGGATCCATACACACGGAGATGAGAGGATCGTCGCCGCATGCGACGAGGACATCGTCGGACAGACCTTCCGCGAGGGATCTGCCTGCATGACCGTCCACAGGGACTTCTATGTCGGCGAATCGCTTCCGGAGGAGGCGTTCGTGGAGCGCCTGAAGATCGCCACTATCATCAACCTGACGGGCAACGAGGTCGTGGCCATAGCCATACGCGAGGGCTTCGTGTCCCCGGATTCCGTCATGGACATCGGGGGCATCAAGCATGCTCAGGCGGTGTTGATGTGAACTTCTGCGTCAAGTGCGGGGCGGAGTGTGAGGAGTCGATAGACGGGCTCTGCATCGACTGCTGGCTCGCGGGGCGCAAGCTCATCGACCTGCCCCATCACGTGGACCTCCACGTGTGCACCAACTGTCATGAGTACGACATCGCGGGCAGGTGGGTCCGCAAGGATCCCGACATAGCGATCCAGGATGCCGCCGTGGATTCCCTCATGGCGGTGAAGGGCGCTGACGTCGTGGGCGTGTCCACGACGATGGAGGAGCAGGATCCCCGCACGTACGTGGTCGGCGTCCACGCGGAGTGCGACGTGATGGGCTACCCGTCGGAGGGCGAGGCCTCCACGATAGTGAGGATAAAGAACACGGTCTGCAGACGCTGCTCCAGACAGCTGGGCAGCTATTACGAGGCGATACTCCAGATAAGGACCGCCTCGGGGAAGCTCAGCGACGAGATGAAGGAGGCGACCCTCGCCATGACCGAGAACTCCGTCGCCAGGCAGGCCGCGAACAACAGACAGCTGTTCATAACGAAGATGGAGCTCGTGGCGGGAGGCGTGGACGTCTACCTGTCGTCCATAGCCCTGGGCAAGTCCCTGGCCAAGGAGCTCGCCGAGGCGTTCTGTGCCGAGACCAAGGAGTCCCCCAAGCTGGTGGGGCAGACCACGGACGGCCAGGACATGTACCGTCTCACGTATCTGGTACGTCTTCCGGACTACAAGGTCGGGGACGTCGTCGTGTTCCAGGGGAAGCACTGCAAGCTCACCCGCGTGAACGGCAACGGCGGGAGGCTCACGGACCTGCGCGACTTCAGGGACCGCGCCGTGCGCCGTGCGGACATGGTCGACGTGAAGCTCTACGAGAGGTCCTCCGACCTGAGGGAGGCGACGGTCGTCAGTACATCCGGTTCCGAGATACAGGTCCTCAGCCCGTCCAACTACTCGACGGTAGACCTCCGTGTCCCGGAGGGTGCGGAGATCGGGGAGACCGTCAAGGTCGTGACCATCGACGACGCCCTATACTACGTGCCGTGACGGTACGTTCCAAATATGGCGACCTCCGTTAACCGGGCATGATCAAGTTGCCCGAGCCGGTGGACCAGGTCGTCGTCAACCTTCTCCGCCTGGCCAATACGAGGATTCCCGAGGATGTCGGTTGGGCCCTGGAGGCCGCAGGCATGTGGGAGACCAACCCTGTGGCCTATACCCAGATCGGTGCCATAATGGACAATCTGAAGAAGGCCGAACACATGGGAAAGCCCATGTGCCAGGATACCGGGATACCTGTGTTCTACGTCCGGGGGAGGTTCGATTCGTCCATCGCTACGGAGATCTCCAAGGGCGTGGAGAGGGCGACCTCCGAGATCCCCCTGAGGCCGAACACCGTCGATCCCCTGACCAGGGAGAACGACGGGAGGAACCTGGGTCCGGGCATGCCGATGATCCATTTCATCCCAACGGACGACGATTTCACCGAGATAACCGTCCTGCCCAAGGGTGCCGGATCGGAGAACATGACCAGGGTAGGCATGCTGAATCCAGCGGAAGGCGTGAAGGGCGTGGAGGATTTCATCGTCGATTCCGTCCTGAACGCAGGGGGCAGGCCATGTCCTCCCACCGTGGTCGGCGTAGGCATCGGAGGGATGTCCGACACATGCGCGGAGATGGCCAAGATGGCGCTCGCCACCCCTCTGGATGTCGAGAATCCCGACCCCGTGCTCAAGGACATGGAGGAGAGGATCTTCATGAGGTTGAACGCATCGGGCCTCGGTCCGATGGGGCTCGGCGGCAACACGACCTGTCTGGGGGTCAGGATCAGGAAGGCGAACTGCCACACTGCCAGTCTCCCCGTAGCGGTCAACATGGGGTGCTGGGCGACCCGCCGCGCCTCCGCCAAGATAACGGAGAACGGTGTCGATTACGCGCAGGGGGCGGTTCTGTGACAAATCTGGTATCGCCGCTCTCCGAGGATGCGGTCCGGTCCCTCAAGCTCGGGGATACTGTGTTCGTCACCGGGCCGGTGGTCACGGGACGCGACGAGGCACACATCCGCGCGCTCGAGCTGAGGTCGGAGGGGAAGGAGACTCCGTGCGAACTCGACGGGTGCGTCCTCTACCATTGCGGGCCAATCATGAGGAGGATGGATGACGGATGGGCGGTGGTCGCCGCGGGTCCGACGACATCCGCGAGGATGAACGTGCTGGAGCCCAGGATGATCCGCGAGTTCGGGATCCGTGCGATCATAGGCAAGGGGGGCATGTCCCCCGAGGTCGTCCAGGCCATGAAGGAGTGCGGATGCGTCTATCTTGCCGCCACCGGCGGTGCAGCCGTCTCCCTGGCCGAGGGTCTTGGGAGATGCACCGGGGTGAAGTGGGAGGACCTTGGCATGGCCGAGGCCCTCTGGAGCTTCGAGACCTCTAGACTCGGCCCGCTGATCGTGGCCATCGATGCCGACGGGAACAGCTTGTATGAGAACGTGTCCCGGTCGCTCGTCAGGGATGCTCGATCGAGTCGTCTTCGTCACTGTCGAGGGGTTCGAGGTCGTTTATCACGACGATCTCCGACCCTTCGGTCCTGGATCTGTGGACGATCGCGAGGCTCACGGCCAATGCGACGATTATCAGCATTATGCTGATTCCCAGGAGGGCATGCGGGGCATCGATTCCCCCGAGGAACTCTATCCCGAACTCGTTCTCCTGCATGGTGATGGAGATGGCGGACGCCTCCGATGTGGAGACGAATATCGTCTCCGAGTTCTGGAACCCGCTGCATGTGGCCGAGATGTAGTAGGTCCCGTATGGGACTGTCATCTCGAAATACCCTGCGGAATTCGTGTTGGCGGTGTAACGTATCCCGTTGGCCGATATCGCCGTGACGACGGATCCCTCGACCTCGAACGTGTTGTTGCCATTTATCCCATAGACGGTGCCGAACAGCGTTCCGTTGGTGATCGCCATTCCGACGGCCTTGCCAGAGTAGCAGTCCCCGCTCAGCGGGTATTTCCCCTCCTCGTCAGGCGTGATCTCCGAGATGTCGAAGGAGACCGTGTTGGCATCGTCCGTGAACTCCATGGAGTCGGGCAGTGCCCTGGGGGTGTAGCCCGGAAGGTCGAAGAAGATGTATCCCGGGTCGCAGTCGTTCAGGTCGTATGTGAACTCGAACCTGCCGTCCTCCGATGTGACGGTCCCTTCGATCAGGTCCCCGTTCTTGTCCATGAGGCTCACGGACACATCGCCGAGGGGGACGTTCTTGTCGTGGTCCGAGATGTTCGACACATACCCGTACACGGTGAAAGTCGTGACCGGCAGGGGATCGGGCTCCTCCTTCGCCGAAGACGCATCTTCCAGCGCACAGGGCGCGAACAGAATGCTTGCGGCCACGACGACCGCGAGGACGACCAGGACATCACGCCTCATGCTGGCATCTATCGGAAAGCACCTAATTAATGGTACCCAATGAAGCTTCGGGACGCGTGCCGTCACATGCACGCTATCCGTCGCTGGGAAACACTTATTATAACATCCATCTTAGGCGTCCCATTCGTGGTCGAGATGCTTGAGAAAGTAGATAGGACATACACCAAGGACGAGGTAATGTCTCAGATGGAACCTCTTATCTCAACGTGGTTCGAGGAGAGGTTCGACAATCTTACCATACCTCAGGCGAAGGCCATACCTGTCATACATCAGAGGCGCAATGTGCTCGTCTCGTCGCCCACCGGGTCCGGAAAGACCCTCACGGCATTCACCAGCATCATCAACGAGCTCACCCGTTACGCCAGGGAGGGGACCCTGGAGGAGAGGGTGTACTGCATCTACGTCTCGCCGCTCAAGGCACTGGCGAACGACGTCAACCGCAATCTCAACGAGCCTCTCGCCCAGATGCGCGAGCTGGCGGAGGAGCGTGGGATGAACGTCCCGGACATACGTGTGGCCGTACGTTCCGGCGACACGCCGCAGAACGAGAGGCAGAAGATGGTCCGTCACCCTCCGCACATCCTCATCACGACGCCGGAGAGTCTCGCCCTCATCCTGTCCGCGCCCAAGTTCAGCGAGTCCTTCAAGAACGTCGAGTGGGTGATCCTGGATGAGATCCACGACATATGCGACTCCAAAAGAGGGGCATTCCTGTCGCTGACCCTGGAGAGGCTCAGGAACCATTGCGAGAACGACTTCGTCCGCATAGGCCTGTCGGCGACTCTCGCTCCCATCGAGGCGATCGCGGCCTATCTCGTGGGATGCAACCCCGACGGGTCCTGTCGCGACGTGGCGCTGATAGAGTCCGGGTCCAAGAAGCAGTTGGACCTCAAGGTGATATGTCCCGCCACAGACATGACCGCTCTCCCATCGGACATCGTCAACTCGATGATGTACGACATGCTGAAGGACCTGGTGGACCAGCACGAGACCACGCTGGTGTTCACGAACACGAGGTCCGGCGCCGAGAGCGTCGTCTACAAGCTCAAGGAGCGCGGGCTCGACAGCATCGAGGTCCACCACAGCTCCCTCAGCAAGGAGATAAGGCTGGATGTGGAGGAGAGGCTCAAGCACGGGGAGATCCGTTGTGTCGTCTCCTCGACATCGCTGGAGCTCGGGATAGACATCGGGTCCGTGGACCTGGTGTGCCAGATCGGGTCGCCGAAGTCCGTCGCAAAAGGCCTCCAGAGGATCGGCAGGAGCGGGCACAGCTTCGGGAAGGTCGCCAAGGGGCGCCTCCTGGTGTTCGACCCCGACGACCTGGTGGAGTGCGCCGTCATGTGCAGGGCGGCCCATCGCGGGGACATAGACCGGGTCGGCATCCCGGAGAACTGCCTGGATGTCCTGTCCCAGACCGTCGTGGGCATGAGTCTGGACAAGAAGTGGGACGCTCACGAGGCATACGAGCTGGTCAAGGGATCCTATTGCTACCGCAACCTTTCCGAGGAGTCGTTCACGCAGGTGCTCAGGTACCTGGGCAGCAAGGATGATTTCGAAGGCGTGTACTCCAAGATCTGGTACGACCCGGAGGAGGCCAACTTCGGAAAGAGGAAAGGCTCCCGCATGATCTACTTCATGAATCTGGGGACCATCCCGGAGGAGGCCAACTACAGGGTGGTCACAAATCACGGCAGCACCGCCGGGGAGCTCTCCGAGAAGTTCGTGGAGAGGCTGTCCCCGAGGGACGTCTTCGTTCTGGGCGGGCGCTCGTTCGAGTTCGTCCGCTCCAAGGGCATGACCGCATACGTCAAGGAGGCCAGCGGAAGGAAGCCGACCGTCCCGTCATGGGCGGGGGAGATGCTTCCCAGGAGCTTCGACCTGTCGATGGACATAGCGGAGTTCAGGAGCGAGATGGAGGACATCATAAGGGAGAAGGACCCCGATGCGATAGCCAGCATATCCAGGGACTTCGATGTGGACGAGGGCTCCGCAAGGAGCATCCTGTCCTATTTCAGGGAGCAGGACGCGGTCGCGGGGTTCATCCCGGATTGCAGGAGGTTGGCGATCGAGGAGTACATCGACCCCTCCGGCAACCAGAAGCTGGTCTTCCATTTCCCGTTCGGCCGCAGGGTCAACGACGCCTTGTCCAGGGCGTATGCGTACAGGATAACCGGGGCCATAGGGTCGAACGTCTCCATAACGATCTCCGACGACAGCTTCATGCTCGGACTTCCCAGGAAGATCGACCCCTCTACGGTTCCTGCGATGGTCGGCCCGGACGAGATCGACCCCATCCTCCGCAAGGCCATCCGCGATTCGGAGATCTTCAAGCTCAGGTTCAGGCACACCGCGTCACGCAGCTTCATGATCCTCAGGAACTACATGGGCCGTCCGATATCGGTCAACAGGCAGCAGATCCGCTCCACGTACCTCCTGGAGGCCCTGGGGGACATGGAGAACGTCCCGGTCATCGAGGAGACGTACAGGGAGGTCCTGGAGGACGACATGGACATCAAGAATGCCAAGGTGGTCCTGGACATGATACGCTCCGGCGGCATGAAGGTGGACGTCATCCGCTTCACCGGGACGCCGTCCCCGTTCGCCCATTCGGCCATCCTGTCGGGATTCTCGGACATCGTCCTCATGGAGGACAGGTCCGCACTGCTCAGGGAGCTCCACCGCAAGGTCCTGTACCGTGCGCTGGGGGATTCCGTGTCCGAGTTCGAGTTCACCGAGGACCAGATCATCCCGTACTTCTCACAGAAGCCCCCCAGGGCGCTCTGCAAGGAGGACGTCCCGAAGGTCCTTGCCTCCACGGGGCCGCTGCAGGCGCTCAGGCAGAGGGGGCGCAACATCTACGCGTACGCGGACGAGGACAAGGCCACCGTGGACGGTTGGGTCCGCGACCTAATAAACGAAGGCGTGCTGGGCACGGTCTTCCTCGACGAGACCCACGTCATGACACGTTCGGAGATACCGTTCTATGCGGCCGCGACGAGGAAGGAGAGGAAGCTCAACGACGTCGACGAGGCCGTCCTGGAGAGGATAGGCGAGAGGACCCTGCTCTCGGAGGTCACCGCGGACCTGGAGGTCAGCGAGGACGCCGTGTTCAGGTCCGTCAGGAAGCTCGAGTCCATGTACCTGGTGACGAGGGCGGGGATAACCGGCAACAACAGATGGTACTTCTCCCGCGCGGACGTCCCCGACATGGACAGGGACTCCGCGATCGACCGCATAGTCCTGCGCTACCTGGAGTGCTTCGCTCCCGCAACCGTCCAGGAGGTGGCGTACGCGCTGTCGCTGGAGGACTCCGAGGCGAAGACGTCCCTGGAATCCCTGTGCGCGGAGGAGGAGGTCGTCAAGGGCAAGTTCCTGATCTCCGAGAACGACCAGTACATGCTGAAGCTGGACTACATGCGCCTGAAGGCCGGCAAGGACAACGTCTATGATTACGAGACCGTCGAGCGCTACAGGCTCTCCAAGGGCGAGAGGTTCTCGTCGATACGCGAGTACTTCGAGTTCTACGGTAGCGCGGGCAGCGAGCTGGACGTCTTCCAGAGGGTGGACGGCTTCGATCTCTCGGAATGGCAGGAGATGCGCAGGTCCGGGGAGATCCTCCTCGGGCGCTTCGTCCGCGGAAGGGTGCGGTTCGTGCTCCGCGAGGATGGTGCGAGGCTCGCCACGATGCGGAACGACGAGACGCAGCCGGGGGACGAGCGCGTCATGGAGGTCATCGAGCGCAGCGGCCGCGCCACGTTCAGGCAGATCCTGGCGGCCACCGGCATGGACAAGGAGGCCGCCAAGGAGGCCGTCATGAGGATAGACCGCTCCCTGATGGTGGTGCGCGACTTCGACGACAAGGAGGACTGGGGGACCGAGAACACGTACGCGCCGTACACGCCCGACGTGCCCGGGGACGATGCGCTCAGGACGCTCACCGAGAGGGCGATACGCGGATACGGCCCGGTCCCCGCAGGCTCCATGAGGTTCATAACAGGGGTGTCCGCGGACGAGACCGAGGCCGTGGCATCCGACATCGGGGCGGAGACCATCCTGGTCGGCGAGGGTCAGACGCCCATGCTGGTGATGTCCGATGAGATCCCCCGCCTGGACGATGTCCCGGAGCAGGAGTTCCCGCTCCGGATCCTGACGCTGTCCGACCCGGACCTGGGGTCCAAGTGGGCGGAGATCACCTCGCGCTACGGGGACAAGTGGATCTACCCGATCGTCCGCGGGAACACCGTGGTCGGGGCCATGGAGATGTGGGAGATGGCAGGGGTCATCGACATACGCGGCATGGACATGGACGATCCGTCGATGCTCCCCGAGGTCCTCGCCGCGATAGACCGGATGATGGGATTCTACCGGCAGAAGGGCATGGAGATAGTGCGCATACGCGAGATCCTGAACAAGGACGCTTCCGAGCTGGACGACCAGGTCGCGGACGTCCTGCTGTCGAACGGGTACCATCTCATAAACGGGTTCTATGCGAAGGGGAGGTTCGAGCCCTGGACGGTGTCCGAGGACATACTGATCAGCATGGCCATCCGGAGGCAGGGCGTCTCCAAGACCGATTGGAAGGGGACGGCCGCGATCCTCCTGAACTCGCGCGGATACATCAGAGGGGAGCAGGAGCTGCCCATTCGTGTCCGGGACACGTCCTCGCTGAAGAAGCAGCTGGACGGGACCGGTGCCCTGAAGATCGCGCTGATGCCGTCCTTCATAGGGTACGCGACCCCCGAGACCGCGGGGCTGTACCGTTCCGCCAAGGCCATCGTCATGTCCGAGCCCGCCAAGAGCGTCCTGGGGATCGTGAGGCGCGACCAGCCCATCTCCAGGAAGGAGATATTCTCGAACTCCCCCTATTCGCAGGAGGTCACGTCCGAGGCGATAAACGAGCTCGTCCGCGGCACGGTCATAGGCCAGGACCTCGACTCCAGGTACGTCGAGGTGAAGGATGCGGGCATCGACCGCTTCGATGCGCTGAAGCGTGTGGCCGCCGAGCATTTCAAGGGATTCGGCTCGTTCACCGCGGACCTCTTCTCGCTCTTCATAGAGTGCAGGATGTCGGAGGCGAGGCGGGTCCTCGCCGAGCTGGAGAACGACGGCGTGGTGAAGAAGGGGTTCTTCATGGAGGGGGACCCCACACTGAGATGGATGCTGTCCCCGGACGTCGGGAAGAGGCACATCGGGTTCGGCGAGTCATTCGTCCTCAACACCCAGGACAACCTCAGCCTGTACCTGCGCGAGCACATACGTGCGCACTGCGGGAGCACGAAGGCAGTGATCATGCGCGGCCCGGAGATCATCGGCTCGTTCAAGGGGAAGGTGTGCGTGTCCGGCGCGAAGGTCGAGGAGTTCGAAGGGTCCGACCGTGCATCCAGGATCCTCAAGGAGGCCGCACAGGCCGCCGGTGTCAGACTGGAGTCGCAGAGGGAGAGGGATGACGACGACTGGGACGTCTCGGAGTTCTATTCCAAGCTGAACCTCGGTGCGTGAGTTAACGGGGTTAAAGTTTTTAATAGGGTCATCGCATCCCATGGACGATGAAGATACCTTGCGAGATCGTGGTGTGGCAGGTCCTGCCGCTAATCCGCAGAGAGGTGGCAAGGGAGCTCGTGTCCGGATACGGTATGAAGCAGGCCGAGGTCGCCCGCAGGTTCGGTGTGACCGATGCGGCCATATCCCAGTATCTGACAAAGAAGCGCGGCGGCGAGTATTCCTCGGCGGAGATGTACGATCAGTTCCTGGCAGAGGTCAGGGAGTCCGCCAGGAGGATCGCGGAGGAGGACTCCGAGTTCGACCGGGAGATGTGCTCCCTCTGCGGGACCGTCAAGAAGATCGGGCTCCTCGCGGAGATCTACCGGTCGGAGACCGGCACGATGCCCCCGAAGTGCCTCTGACGTCGCTTCCCCGGTCGTATCGCTCGACCGACGACGTTCCGGGTCCCGTTATGAACTTGCTGTGATACAGGAACTCCTGGGCGTATCCCGCGTATCTGCCGAATCTCTCGCGCCCATACCGGGACACGACCTTGTACGAGCCCTTCACGCCGTACATGTTCTCCATTATCTGCGCTATGCGGACGTCGACCGGGAACGCATCGAGGTGTCCGCATCCGAAGATCGCCACGCAATCGGCCACCTTCGGACCCACCCCTTTTATCTCCATGAGCGCACCGATACACTCCTCATACTCCATGGACGCGATCCCGTACGGGTCGATCTCCCCATCCTCCGTGCGTTGAGCCAGCTCTATGAACCTGTTCTCGCGGAAACCCAGCCTGCAAGACGGTATGAGCTCCGCACGGTCGAGGATCTCCCCTGGCGTCGGGAACGCATGCCTTCCTCCGAGGTCCCTCCCGCACAGTTCGCACACGGATTCGACCATCTTGCCGATCCTCGCGACATTGGCGTTCGTAGCCAGGAGATAGGTCCCCAGGCATTCCCACGGGTTCTGTTTGAGTATGCGGAGCCCGGGACATTGGGAGGACAGCGATGCTACATAGGGGTCCCTCTCGGATATCTCCGAGACTATGCCCTGCAGGTCGTCGCCGGAGCGGAAATACTCGAGGAGTGCGGCCTTGTCGGAGCACCCCTCCACATCCGCGCCGTACTCTGTCTGTCTCAGGCGGACTATCTCGTTTCCCAGCACGCCGGTCCACCAGTCCCCGTCCTTCCTCCATCTGTGGGCCTGTCCGCATCCGAGGGTCGGATCCAGCGAGACTTCGAGCTCCATGCGCATGCTGGGGGAATCGTCGCCATAAAATAACTATGCGGGCATCAGGATGCCATGAGATTCGGACCTGCGGGCTATCCCGCTGCCGGGAAGAAGCCGGAGGGAGCCCTGGAGTACACCAGAGGCCTCGGGTTGGACGCGTTGGAGGTGGAGTTCGTCCGCGGTGCCCGCATCGGTGAAGAAAGGGCGCAGGAGATCGGCAGGAAGGCGAAGGAGCTGGACATCAGGCTGAGCTGCCATGCGCCGTATTTCATAAGCTTCAACTCGGAGGAGCAGGAGAAGAGGGACAAGAGCGTCGATTATGTCACCTCCACGGCCCGTGCCGCCCACAATCTCGGCGCGTACATCATCGTGATCCATGCGGCATCGTACGGGAAGTCGCCCGATACCGCCCTAGGCAACGTGATCGACGGACTGAACAGGAGCAAGGAGGTCCTGGACGACGAGGGGATCCGGGACGTGATCCTCGGCGTGGAGACCATGGGGAAGCTCGGACAGTTCGGGACACTGAAGGAGATCGCCCAGGTGATGGATTCGGTCGATGGCGTCCGTCCGGTGTTGGATGTCGCTCACGTCCACGCACGCGGCCACGGGTCCCTCAGGACGGAGCAGGATATGCGCGACCTCACGGACGAGTTCTTCGGCCTCTGTGGGGATGTGGCCCACTTCCATATCAGCTGCATAAAGTACGGCGACAAGGGTGAGATCTCCCATCTGCCTCTGGAGACCAAAGAGCCAGATCTGCAGCTTCTGGCGAATGTCCTCGATGATTCGAAGCAGGAGTGCACGTTCATCTGCGAGTCCCCGTTGATCGAGAAGGATGCCGTCGTGTTCAGGGACATGTTCCCCAGATACAGGCTTCGAGGCACGTCCCGTGCTCGAGGACGATAATCGCATGACCTGAGCGGCTCGTGCAGGCCATTTAAATAGAAGGAATATATCGCGATTCTCAGTGCCACTGTGGCTCAGCGGTAGAGCGGCGGTTTCGTAAACCGTAGGCCGGGGGTTCGATCCCCTCCAGTGGCTCCATTTCTCCACCAATCAGTTTGTTCCGAGAGAGGGAAGGGTGTTTCGGACGGTCTCCCGTCCGTGCTGTGGGATCAGCAGTCGTGGTTCCCGTCTTCCTTCCGCATGTACGTGTTGACGATCTTGATCGCACACACGTCACCGCACATGGAACACCCCTCGCTCTCCTCGGTACAGCCCCTGCATCTGTATCTGCGGGCCTTCTCGGGATCTATGCATGTGTCGTACATGGTGTTCCAGTCCAGGTTCTTCCGGGCCTTGGCCATCCTGGTGTCGCGCTCCCTCCCGATCCCTCTGCTGAGGTCGCCGACATGGGCCGCGATCTTCGATGCGATGACCCCTTCGCGGACATCGTCGACATCCGGCAGGGAAAGGTGCTCGGCAGGCGTCAGATAGCATAGGAAGTCCGCCCCGGACTGTGCTGCGACCGCTCCGCCGATCGCTCCGACGATGTGGTCGTACCCGGGCGCGATGTCCGTCACGAGCGGTCCGAGGACGTAGAACGGCGCGTTGTCGCAGAACCTCTTCTGGATCTGCATGTTCATCGGCACCTGGTCCAGCGGAACGTGGCCGGGCCCTTCGACCATGTTCTGGACCCCGGCATCCCTTGCGCGTCTCACGAGGTGTCCCAAGGTCATCAGTTCGGAGATCTGGGCCTGGTCGGTCGCGTCGTCTATGCATCCGGGCCTGAACCCGTCGCCCAACGACAGGGTGAACTCGTACTTCCTGGCCATCTCCAGCAGGTAGTCGTAGTTCTTGTAGAGCGGATTCTCCTCATCGTTGTGGAGTATCCATGCCGTGAGGAACGACCCTCCTCTGGAGACGACGTCCATGAGACGGGGGCTCTTCCTCAGCCATCCGACCGTCTCGCGGGTGATCCCGCAATGGACGGTCATGAAGTCCATACCGTCCTTGGCATGCTTCTCGATTCCGTTGAATATGTCGTCCTCGGTCATCTCGACGACGGCGTTCTTCCTGGCGGCGGTGAGGCCGGTCTGGTATATCGGGACGGAGCCCATCATCACGGGGCATTCCTTCAGAAGCCTGGCACGTATGGCGTCGATGTCCCCGCCGGTGCTCAGGTCCATGACCGCGTCGGCACCGTATCTCATCGCGACCTTCAGCTTCTCGATCTCGGAATCGAGGTCCACGATGTCCCTGGACGTTCCCAGGTTGACGTTGATCTTGATGGAGAGTCCTTCGCCTATGGCCGCTGGCTCTGCGTCGTGGACTGGGTTGTGCGGGGCGCAGATGCGTCCCGAAGCGATGCCGTTGCGGATGAATTCGGGACTGACTCCTTCCTTCTCCGCGATCTTCCGCATCAGATCCGTTGTTTCGCCCCTGCGGGCCTGCTCCATGATCGTACTCATTGGGATCGCTCCCCATATCATGCGGATGTTCTAAAAAGAGTCGTAGTGCGGACTGCGTCCCAAGGGGAGCCATCCGTCCCGGCATGTGCCGTACATCACGGCCCCGTCCGTTGCCGATGTTCCGATCCATATGCAGGAATCGACTGCGGCATACACACGGAATTAGATTCGTCACGCATCCCCTCGCGCGCGTGTATACGCGTGCGCGCGCCTATTTATATAAAGAAACCATCGGTCAACCAGAGGATTTCTATGGATGGGAATTTCAACAAGGCCGAAGAGGACTATGACGCGGACAGCATCGTCGCGCTCCATGGTCTGGAGGCGGTCAGGAAAAGGCCGGGGATGTACATCGGGTCCACCGACTCCCGCGGTCTCCATCACATGGTGTACGAGGTCGTGGACAACGGTATCGACGAGGTCATGGCGGGATTCGCGACCGAGGTCGATGTCGTGATCAACGAGGACGGTTCGATATCCGTCACGGATGACGGCAGGGGTATACCGACCGGTATGAACCAGGAGGAGGGCAAGTCCGCTCTCGAGATGTGTCTCACGGACCTGCATGCCGGGGGGAAGTTCAATCAGAACAGTTACAAGGTCTCCGGTGGTCTGCACGGGGTCGGGGTCTCCGTCGTCAACGCACTGTCCGAGCGGCTCATCGCCACCGTGGACAGGGAGGGCAAGCGCTTCCAGCAGACATACAGGATCGGAATCCCCGACGGGCCCGTCGAGGTCATCGGGGATTCTGACCGTCACGGCACGACGATCACGTTCTGGCCGGACCCCGAGATGTTCGAGACCGTGGCGTTCGACTATACGACCCTTCAGAACAGGTTCCGCAACCAGGCGTTCCTGAACAAGGAGGCCACCATCAACTTCGAGGACAAGCGCACGGGCAGGAAGGAGAGGTTCCACTATGACGGAGGGGTCTCCGAGTTCGTCCAATACCTGAACAGGTCCAAGACGCCCCTCCACCCCTCTCCAATGCACTTCGAGGGCGAGAAGAACAACGTCGTCATCGACATCGCGCTCCAGTGGACCGACGGGTACAACGAGGAGATAGACTCTTTCGTCAACACGATCTTCACTCCGGAGGGAGGGACGCACCTGACCGGGTTCAGGACCGCCCTCACCAAGACGATAAACGACTATGGCAAGGCGAACAACCTGCTGAAGGACATGACCCTCGAGGGGTCCGATGTCCGCGAGGGTCTGACCGCCATCATCAGCGTCAGGATGCCCGAGCCCCAGTTCGAGGGACAGACGAAGGCGAAGCTGGGTAGCAGCATCGCCCAGGGTGCCGTATCGGCCCTCATGGGGGAGAAGCTGTCCGAGTTCCTGCTCGAGAACCCGCAGGTGGCCCAGCTGATCGTCAAGAAGGCGGTGTCCGCCTTCGAGGGCAGGGAGGCCGCCAGGAAGGCAAGGGACGCCACCCGCAGGAAGAGCGTCCTGGAGACCACCAGCCTCCCCGGGAAACTGGCCGACTGCTCCGAGAGGGACCCGTCCAAATGCGAGCTGTACATAGTCGAGGGGGACTCCGCAGGGGGAAGCGCCAAGCAGGGGAGGGACAGGCAGTTCCAGGCCATCCTCCCGCTGAGGGGGAAGATCCTCAACGTGGAGAAGGCCAGGCCGGACAGGCTCCTGGACCACGAGGAGATCAAGAACCTCGCCATCGCGATCGGAGGGGGCATAGGGAAGGAGTTCGACGTGTCCAAGATCCGCTACCACAACGTCGTCATCATGACCGATGCGGATGTGGACGGCGCGCACATCGGGACCCTGCTGCTGACCCTGTTCTACAGGCAGATGAAGCCCCTGATCGAGGCGGGACACGTCTACATCGCGATGCCCCCGCTGTACAGGGTCTACAAGGGGAAGAAGCAGATCTACGCCTACAACGACGAGGAGATGGTCTCCGCCATGGCCGAACTCGGCCAGGGTGCGAACGTCTCGAGGTACAAGGGACTCGGGGAGATGAACCCCCAGCAGCTGTGGGAGACCACGATGAACCCCGAGACCAGGATCATGAAGAAGGTGACGATCGAGGACGGCATCCTGGCGGACCAGCTGTTCTCGGTGCTCATGGGCGACGACGTGGAGCCGAGGCGCGAGTTCATCATCGAGCATGCCCACGAAGTGATCAACCTGGATGTGTGATACCATGGACGGAGAAAGGAAACTCATAATCCAGCCGATCGAGAAGGAGATGCAGCGCTCCTACATCGACTATTCGATGAGCGTCATCGTCGGCCGTGCCCTTCCTGATGTCCGCGACGGTCTGAAGCCCGTCCACAGGAAGATCATGTTCGCCATGAACAACCTCGGCCTCCAGTACAACCGTCCCCACAAGAAGTCCGCGACCGTGGTCGGAGAGGTCCTGGGAAAGTACCATCCCCACGGCGACTTCGCCGCGTACGAGGCGATGGTCAGGATGGCCCAGCCGTTCTCCCTGAGGTATTCGCTCGTGGACGGTCAGGGTAACTTCGGTTCGGTGGACGGGGACTCGGCGGCGGCCATGCGTTACACCGAGGCCAGGCTGTCGAAGATGGCCAGCGACCTGATGGCAGACATGGACAAGGACACCGTGGACATGGTGGACAACTACGACGGGTCCCTCAAGGAGCCCGCGGTCCTCCCGTCCAAGTTCCCCAACCTGCTCGTCAACGGTTCCGACGGTATCGCCGTCGGGATGGCCACCAAGATGCCCCCGCACAACCTCCGCGAGGTGTGCGACGCAATCGTGTACCAGATAGACAACCCCGATGCGACGATGGACGACCTGATGCAGTTCGTCAAGGGCCCGGACTTCCCCACAGGGGGCACGATATACGGGCTGTCCGGTATACGCTCCGCATACGAGACCGGACGCGGGAGGCTCAGGGTCCGCTCCAACACGCACGTGGAGGACATGGACAACGGCAAGGAGAGGATCATCGTCGACGAGATCCCCTACCAGGTCAACAAGTCCATGCTGATCGAGCAGATCGCCGAGCGCGTCAAGAACAAGGACATCGAGGGCATAACAGACCTGCGCGACGAGTCCGACCGTCACGGCATGCGCATAGTCATCGAGCTCCACCGCGACGCGATCGCGAACGTGGTCCTCGAGAACCTGTTCAAGAAGACCAACATGGAGGTCACGTACGGCATCATCAACATCGCCCTGGTGGACAACAAGCCGACCACCCTCAGCCTCAGGGCGCTCATCGGGCACTACATAGACCACAGGAAGACCGTGGTCACCCGGAGGACCCAGTACGACCTGGCCCAGGCCGAGAAGCGCTTCCACATACTGGAGGGGCTGATGAAGGCCCTGAACATGCTGGACGAGACCATCGCGCTGATCCGCTCGTCCGATGACGCGGAGTCGGCGAACCTCGGGCTGCAGGGCCTCCTGGGCATCGACTCCGACCAGGCGAAGGCCATCCTGGACATGAGACTCCAGAAGCTGACCGGGCTGGAGATCACCACCCTCAGGCAGGAGTACGAGGACCTCATCGTCACGATGGACGACCTGAAGGACATCCTCGCCCGTGAGGAGAGGGTCCTCGCCATCATCAAGTCCGAGCTCAGCGAGATGAGGGACACCTACGGGGACGACCGCAGGACCGTCATAGATCCCAACGCGATAGATTCCGACGAGGAGGACCTCATCCCCAGGGAGCAGGTCGTCATCACGATCTCGGCTGACAACTACATCAAGAGGATCCCGTTGAGCACATACCGTGCGCAGTCCCGCGGCGGGGTCGGCCTCACGGCCATGCAGACCAAGGAGGAAGACCACGTCGCATCCATGTTCGTGACCTCGTCCCACGACTACGTGATGTTCATCACCAACCACGGACGCCTGCACTGGCTCAAGGGCTACAGGATCCCCGAGGGGAGCAGGCAGTCCAAGGGCAAGCCAATCGTCAACATGCTGTCCGACCTGGAGGAGGGCGAGAAGGTCGTCAACACGATCTGCGCCTCCGGATTCCCGGACGACAGGTACCTGGTGTTCTGCACCCGCAGGGGACTGATCAAGAAGACCGCCCTCTCCGCGTACGGGAACGTCCGCGCCAGGGGCATCAAGGCGATCAAGCTGGAGGAGGGCGACGAGCTCATCGAGACCGCCATAACCGAGGGCGACGAGCAGATCATCATCGCGTCCGCCGACGGCCTCGCCGTCAGGTTCGACGAGAGCGATGCCCGCGCCATGGGGAGGGACACGATGGGTGTGAAGGGTATGACCCTGAATGCCGGCGATTCCGTCGTGTCGATGGCCGTCGTACGTCCCGGGGACCGTCTGCTGACCGTGTCCGAGAACGGATACGGGAAGATCTCCGACGTGGACGACTACCGCAAGACGCGTCGCGGAGGGAAGGGTGTCATCACCATCAAGACCGACGACAGGAACGGGAAGGTCGTCTCCGTCAGGAAGGTCAACGTCGGGGACCAGCTGATGCTAACTTCCGCATCGGGGAAGATCATCCGCATGAACACCGACGAGATCCGCGAGACCGGGCGCAACGCCAAGGGCGTCAGGATCATGGACCTCCGCGACAATGACAAGGTCGTGGCGGTGGAGCCGGTCATGACCGAGGAGCAGGAGGAGGAGATCGAGGCGGAGGCCGCCTCGGTCCCGGCCGCAACCGGCACGGAAACGTCCGGGAACGACGGTCAGGGACGTGACGAATGACCCCGAGAGGTCGGCGGACCGTGCCGACCTCTCAAAAACCTTATAAACAGGATGCCCTTAAGGGCGATTCACGCCGTGGTAACTCAGTTGGGAGAGTGCAAGACTGAAGATCTTGAAGTCGCTGGTTCGAGCCCGGCTCACGGCACCATGACTTTCTTCCATAACACTTTCAGGAGCTCCGCATGGAACCGGATCGCGTTTTCATAGACATCAAGACCTGCGACCTGACCCTTTCACAGGTGATGGCCGAGATGGTCCGTCTCCAGTCCGAGTATCCCGAGTACGAGATATTCATGGACGGCGACCGTTATGCGATCGCGGGGCGCAGGAGGACGAGACGATGGGACGCGGAAGGATCACGATAGGGCTCTACAATTCCTACGACCAGAACTTCAGGGAACCACACAGGCGCGTCATCGCCCGCGCGGGAGACTTGGCCAGGGCCTATGACATGGGACTCGCGCTCTTCGGCTTCCCGATCCCGGAGAACGCCCGTACGCCGAAGGAGATCGCCGAGTGGGTCGCAGGGACGACAACCATCGGGGGCAACGGCAAGAACTTCATGGAGATGGCGGAGGCCGGACGCTTCAATTGCTTCCCGTACCCCGGGAAGGGGTTCCCGCCGCAGCTCGGCGAGGTGATCCTCACGACCTGCAGGACCGATCCCAAGAAGCAGGTCTCCCTGGAGGAGACCGTCGGGATGGTCGAGAGGGGACAGAGCATAACGCTCCTGTTCGGCATCGGTCCGCACGGCGTCCCCAAGAACGTCATGTCGATCCCGAGATACAACCTGGACATAACGCCCGGGGGATTCTCCCTCGAGACTGCCACGGCCCTCGGCGCGGTCTGCGGTGCCCTCGGCGCAAGGCTGAATCTCATCTGATTCGTATCGAATCAACACATTCGTATCCGTTCTCATCGTTTTTATGGTGAAAACATTATATATGAAACGCAATCAGACAATTGATTGGATGTCTGCGCAGCATCCTTTCAAGGAGGGATCATGTCTGACAACGATGTTACAGAACTCGTCTTCATCCTCGACCGCAGCGGAAGTATGGACGCTCTCGCGGAGGACACGATCGGAGGGTACAATTCCCTCCTGAAGAAGCAGAAGGGGCTGCCGGGAAAGGCGATGGTGACCACCGTCCTCTTCGATGACAGTTATGAGGTCCTCTGCAACGGGGAGGATCTGAACAAGGTGGAGCCGTTGACGTCATCGGTCTATTATGCGCGCGGATGCACCGCATTGTTGGATGCGGTGGGCCGTACGCTCGTGGATGTGGATGCGAAGTACAAGAGGATGGCGGACTTCATGAGACCGTCCAAGACCATGGTCGTGATCATCACCGACGGCATGGAGAATTCCAGCAGGGAATACACCTACGATGCGGTGAAGAGGATGATCACCGCACGCAGGGGGATCGGATGGGAGTTTGTCTTCCTCGGAGCGAACATAGACGCCGAATCCGTTGCGGAGAGCATCGGGATCGACCGTAACCGTGCCGCGACATACTCCGCGAACGGTAGGGCCGTGAGAAGGTCCTACGATGTCGTCGAGAACATGGCCGCGCATGTCCGCTGCGATGAGAGCATCTCGGATGACTGGAAGGACTCGATCGAGTGACAAACATGGGACGCAGTCCCTTTCCTAACGCCTTCCGGCCCCGGTCTTGTGGAGAAATACAGGGGCCGAGGCCCCTTTGTGATCAATAGTGGTCGTACAGGATGTTGTCCGGTTCCAATAGGACGCCGGTCCCCTTCTCGACCCTTCCGACGATCTTGGCGTTGGAGCTCTCCTTGACGATCTCCTCGGCGTCATCGGCGGGTGCGACGATGGTGAATCCCATGCTCATGTTGAGGGTCTGGTAGATCTCCTGTGTGGTTATCTCGCCGATCTCCTGCAGCGCGGTGAATATGGGCGCGGGCCTGATGGGGTCGGAGATGATGTACTTCAATCCTTTCCTCATCCTGAGGATGTTCCTGAGTCCGCCGCCGGTGATGTCTATGAGTCCATGGACCTCGTGGTTCCTGGTGATGTCCAGGACCTGTCTGACATAGATCTCCGTGGGTGTGAGGAGTTCCAATCCGACGGTCTTGTCTACTCCGGGGACATGGTCCGTGAGCGCGATGTTGTTGCCTTCGAGGACCTTCCTGCATAGGGTGAGCCCATTGGAGTGCACTCCGGAGGACTCGAGTCCGATGATGAGATCCCCTTCGGCGCAGTTCTCCCCGGTGATGACCCTGTCCTTCTCGACGTATCCCATGCAGGTGCCGGACAGGTCCACTCCGTTGATGATCTCGGGCAGGACCGCGATCTCGCCCCCGACGATCTCCATATCGGACAGCTCGGCCCCTTTCTGGAGTCCCTTACCGATCTCCTCGGTTATGCGGGGGTTGGGCTTATCGATGGCGATGTAGTCCACGAACGACGTGGGTTCCGAATTGACGCAGATGGTGTCGTTGACGTTCATGGCGATGCAGTCGATTCCGACCGTGTCCCATTTGTCGAGCTCCTCCGCTATCATGAGCTTGGAACCGACCCCGTCGGTGGCAAGGGTGATGTACCTGTCGCCGAAGTCTATGAGGCTTGCGAAGAGTCCGGGGATGCGGACCATCTGTCCCAGTCCCGTCCTCTTGTAGCTGACCTCGTCCACCAGAGCCTTGATCGCCTCTGACTTCTGATCGATGTTAACTCCTGATTTGGCGTACGTCCATCCGCTCATCTGACTAACCGTCCTGAGCAATGCCGAGGGGGGATATTAGGATGTCCCCTCTCAGGCAGGCGTCCGGGTCTTCTTTTTGAACTCATACGCCGCGACGGCGATCATCGACAGTCCCCCGAACACCTCGGTTGCCAGGACGCTGTAGAACAGCGCGTCGAGCGATACGGTGTAGGAGAAGAACAGCATGACGACCAGGAACAGGTTCCTCAGGAACGCGAGAACCATGGACATCTGGGCCAGGCGCAGGGACTGCAGTATCGATGACCCGATGTCGATCAATCCCATGAACGGTATCACCAGGGCGTATATCCTCAGGACATGCGCGAGCATCGGACGGAGCTCGGCCATGGACTCCGACAGCGTGAACGGTATGACCGCATAGTCCGCGAAGACGAAGAGCAGTGCGGATATCACGACCATTATCGCCATCGTGAGCCTGACCGTGTACCTGTTCGCGACGGCCGCCCTTCCGACATCGTCCTGACCCAATGCCGCGGATGCGATGGGTATGAGCGCAGAGCCCGTCGCCTGGGACACGACCTGTGCCAGCGATACGAACCTCCACGGGCTGTTGTAGAGCAGGACCCCGACCGTTCCCGCACAGAGGACGACGAATATCCTCTGCACCATGGACATGAGGCTGATCAGGAAGGACTCCGTGGCCTTGGGGATGCCGACGAACAGGATTTCGCGGATCTGGTCTGGCTTGAACCTGAACCCTTTGAAGGACATGTTCAGGTACACGGTCCCCCTTGCGAACCACCACAGTCCGACCATCGTCGAGACTAGTGCGGATATGGACGTGGCCCAGCCTGCGCCCGCTATGCCCAGGTCCAGGCCGAACATGAATATCGGGTCCAGCGCGATGTTCAGCAGGGCGGCGACGAGTAGCATGACTGTGCTCCTCCTGGCCGCGCCCTCCGCCCTTAGTATCCCTGCCATGACCTCGCTCATGATTATGGGCATCCCAAGGATCACGATGGGGTCTATGTATTCCCTGCAGAGGTCCCTGACGTCATCGGCGCCCATGAATGATATCGAGAGGTCGATCAGGACATAGATGATCGGGATGGCGATCAAGGACACGATCGCCCCGGTGGCGATGGTCTGGGTCACCAGGCTGTCCGCGGTGTCCTTCTCCCCTCTGCCCAGATGCCTGGCTATGGCAGTGGACGCTCCCACCCCCAGTCCGGTCCCTATCCCTGCGATTATCCAGTATATCGGTGCGATCGTCGACACGGCGGAGTTGGGCGCCACGCCCAGGAGGGAGCACCATGTGGTGTCGGCGAAACTGTTCAGCTGCACCACCAGGAACGAGACTATGAGCGGACCCGACATCGCCAGGATGGCCTTCTTCGGGTCACCCAGCATCACCTTGAGGTCCCTGGTGGCTTCGGCCGTGCTCATCTCAGTCCTTCTTGGAGTACTTCCCGATTCTCTCCAGCCACATCCTGATCCCGCGCTCGTATCCGTTGTCGGACGGTACGTAGAATCTCCTGTCCTTCAGCTCATCGGGGAGGTACTGTTGCTCTACGTAATGATTCCCGTAGTCATGCGGGTATCTGTATGTCACGCCTCTGCCGAGGTCCTTCGCACCGGAGTAGTGGGAGTCCCTCAGATGCAGGGGGACCCCGCCGGTCGGCTCCGTCCTGACGGAGTCCATGGCATCGAATATCGCCTTGCAGGCGGAGTTGCTCTTGGGGGCGCAGGCGACATACGACGCCGCCTGGGACAGGATGATCTGGGACTCCGGCATGCCTATGCGCTCGACCGCCTCGGACGCGGCGACGGCCACGACCAGCGCCTGTGGGTCCGCATTCCCTACATCCTCTGCGGCACAGATCATTATCCTGCGTGCGATGAACTTCACATCCTCTCCCGCATAGAGCATCCTCGCGAGATAGTACACGGCAGCATCCGGGTCCGACCCGCGCATGCTCTTGATGAATGCGGACACGGTGTCGTAGTGGTTGTCCCCGTCCTTGTCGTAGTTCAGGACGCGTCTCTGGATGCATTCCGCGGCGATGTCCTTGGTGATGACGATGGCGCCGTCCTCGCCCGGGGAGGTCGTGAGGGCACCCAGCTCCAGGGCGTTCAGCGCGGCGCGGGCGTCGCCGTTGGCCATGTCGGACAGGAACGATATCGCGTCCTCGTCCACCCTCACGTCCATCTTCCCCAGGCCGCGTTCATCCATGATGGCCCTTCTGAGGAGCTTTTCCAGACCCGTCTGGGTCAGCGGTCTGAGCTCGAACACCCTGGACCGGGACACCAGTGCGCGGTTGACCTCGAAATATGGGTTCTCGGTGGTCGCGCCGATCAACGTGAGTGTCCCATCCTCCACGAACGGGAGCAGGAAGTCCTGTTGGGCCTTGTTGAAGCGATGGATCTCGTCGACGAAGAGGATGGTCTTCCTTTCGTCCATGCCGAGGGCATCCTTGGCCTTCTGCACGGCCTCCTCCATGTCCTTCTTGCCTGCGGTCGTCGCATTGATCTGCACGAACCGGGCGTGGGTGGTGTTGGCGATGACCTGCGCCAGGGTGGTCTTCCCGGTGCCGGGGGGCCCGTAGAAGATCAGGGATCCGATGCGGTCCGCGCGTATCGCCCGGGAAAGAAGTCTGTCCGGACCGATGATGTGCTCCTGGCCGACGACCTCGTCAAGGGTCCGGGGGCGCATCCTGCTCGCGAGAGGGGCCTCCCTCTCCAGCATGTTCTTGCGGGTTATCTCGAACAGGTCCATCTGACAGGTGTAGCGAGAGCGTGATATTAAGCAGGTTTCATCGCCGTTCGGTCCTCCAGACGGAGGCCGGTGCCTTCGCATCTGCGCCGTTCGTCGCCTAGCTCGTCGGCCATCCTCACGACGAATCCACGCATCCCCTCGTAGTCCGTCCCCGGGTCGGTCACCGCCCTGCGGTACTCGCGGCTGTATCTGCATCCCGCCAGGAACTTCGGGACGAGGCTCCTGAGCCTTGCAAGGCCCATCTTGTCGCCTAGCTCGTCGATGGTCATGTCCATGAGGTGGAGGCACCATTCGGACTGCTCCCTCATCGTCGGGTCAGGGAGCTCGATCCCGCGGTCCAGGAGACTGTTGACCTGTGCGATCAGGAACGGGTTGCCGACGCCTCCGCGGGCGATCATGATCCCTTCCGCATCCGTGACCTCGATGGCTCTGAGCGCGTCGTCCGCCGAGTAGATGTCCCCGGACACGATCAGGGGGACGGGGATCTCCCTGCCAAGGTTCCTGATGAATTCCGGTCTGGACCTGCCGGCATAGCGCTGGTCCACCGTCCTGGCATGCACCGTGACGGCATCCACGTCCGCCTTCAGCAGCTCGTCTATGACCTCTCTGAAGTTCATCGTCTCATCCGTCCCGCCAAGACGGATCTTGGCCGTGACCGGGACGTCTACGGCATCCTTCACGGCCTTCACGACATCCCCGCACTTGCGCGGGTCCCTCATCAGCGCCGATCCGGATCCGCTGCGGATGACCTTCGGGACCGGACATCCCATATTGACATCCACGAAGAGAAGGTCCGGATTAATCTCCATGGCCTTCGCAGCCCCCTTGGCCACGATGTCAGGCTCCCCGCCAAAGACCTGGACGCCGGTCGGGCACCCCTTGGGGGAGGAGACGAACCTCTCGGATGCGACCGGGTCGTGGAGCAGGCCCTTGGACGAGACCATCTCGGTCACGGCCACGGCCGGACCGAAGCCGGCCATGAACTCCCTGTAGCTCCTGGACGTGAACCCCGACATGGGTCCCAGGACGGTCCTGCTGTCGAATCTGATCCTACCGATGCTCCACATCCGAAGGTGCGATGGCCACACCGTAATTATGGCTACCGTTCCGCCATCCGCGGGGCGCTACCCAAAAGATAGATATCCGCAACATTCATGGAGGTCACCATGGCCGATCTGCATGACCGTTGGGTGTCCGAGAGGAGGAACGAGCACTACTACAAGCTCGCCAAGAAGCTGAACTACCGCTCCAGGGCATCCTTCAAGCTCATCCAGATCGACAACCGTTTCGGCATCTTCAAGGAGGGGGACCGCGTCGTCGACCTCGGGGCCTGCCCGGGAGGATGGCTCCAGGTGGCTCAGGAGCGCACATGGCCGAACGGGAAGGTCATCGGGGTGGATCTCAGGTACATCAAACCGATCGAGGGCGTCGAGACCTTCATCGGCGACATAACCGAGGATTCCACCATGATCGAGCTCATGGACAGGTTCGGAGGCAAGGCGGATGTCGTCCTGTCCGACATGGCCCCGAACATAGCCGGCCAATACTCCATGGACCATGCGAGGTCCATCAATCTGTGCATGTTCGCTGTCGACGTGTGCGACCGTGTCCTGAAGAAAGAGGGGAAGCTCGTGATGAAGGTGTTCATGGGCGACCTCTTCCAGTCACTCATGGATGAGCTGAAGCCAAGGTTCCAGTCCGTCAAGGTCCATTCCCCGGATGCATCCAGGCCCACTTCCTCCGAGGTGTATGTCGTCTGCCAGGGGTATTACGGCAGGTCCGGGAAGACGCTGAAGAAGCCGGAAGTGGAAGAGAAGAAGCCCGATTTCGTCGCGAAGGGCGGGAACTTCTGACCCGGATGTCCGATGTCCCAGGCCCGTTGTCGGGCGGCAACGCTCATTTGATATCGGCGATCACGGATTGACCGCACATGAAGTGCGGCAAGATCGTCTGCATAGGATGGAACTACTGTTCTCACGTCAATGAGCTCGGATCTTCCCTGCCGAAGGTCCCTACCGTGTTCCTGAAGCCGTCCAGCTGCATCGTCGGGGACAGAGACGAGATCGTCATCCCGGAGGGCGTGACGAACGTCCAGCACGAGATCGAGCTCGCACTGGTCTTCGGGAGACGCTGCAAGGGCGCATCCGAGGAGGATGCGTTGTCCTATGTCTCGCATGTCGCCGTCTTCAACGACGTGTCCGCCAGGGACATGCAGTCCCAGGCCCGTTCCGAAGGGAACTCATGGGACCTCAGCAAGGGAATGGACACATTCGGGCCGATGTCCGAGCCCGTGTCCGTGGGCTCTGTCGGCGACCTGCAGGACCTCGACCTGGAACTGACCGTGAACGGCGAGGTAAGGCAGAGCGGCAATACCCGCGACATGATCTTCCCGATACCTGCTCTGATATCCTATGTCACAGGTTACATGACGATGGACGAGGGGGACATCCTCATAACCGGCACCCCGGAGGGAGTCTCGGAGATCAGGCCGGGGGATGTCGTCACGGCCACGGTCAAAGGCGTCGGTTCGGTGACCAACAGGGTCGTCTGATCGATCGGTTCCCGTCATTCCCGTTCGCAGAGCGGTTGGCTTTGGCGGCCTTGCGCCTGTCCTTCCGCCTCTCCCATCTCTCCACCATCGCCTTGGCATCCTTGTTGCCGAGCATCGCGGCAGTTCTGACATTGGAGCGGTACATCTCTGTGTCCGGTTCGACGTAGATCCCGTCCTTGTACATCATGGCCAGGGCCAGGGTGGCCTCCGCATCTCCTGACGCTGCCAGCTCGGAGAACAGTCTGAACGCCTTTTCAGGATCCTTCCGGAGGGATTCGTCCTTCATCAGGGACGTCCTGACGGGCCCGGCCCTCGCCTGACGGATCTGCCTCGCCGCTCTCCTGTTGGATGTGATCGCCGCCATGTCGTACAGTTCATCGGCAGTCATGTCGAATCCCGATCCCGGTGCTTCGACCGCCTTTGCAGCTGAGATGATCTGGTCCACTATACAGGAGCAGGCGTAAATCCGGTACCATTCGCGTGCGGAATCCATGTCCTTGTCGGTGCCGATCCCTTCGCGGTACATGTCCGCCACCTTGCATTGTGCATTGCGGTCCCCGTTCTCGGCCGCCATGAGATAGAACTCGAAAGAATGCGCGGTGTCACGTCTGACCGCATCCCCATCCATGAACATCTGCGCCAGTTGCGTCTGCGACCGTGTGTGTCCCTTCCTTGCAACGTCCTCCATGATGGATACGGCCCTGTCCATGGACCGGGGTACGCCCGTGCCGCGAAGGTGCATCTGTGCCAGTTGATGGCCTGCATCCAGGCTTCCGTGGGCATACGCATCCTCCAACAGCTGCAGTGCTTTGGCAACGTCCATGCCGCCTGTACCGGCCCTCAGCAGGAGCAGGGCATGGTTGTACTTCAGGAACGGGCCGTATCTACCGTCCAGGCCATCATACAACCCGTCGAGTCTGCGGATATCCTCGATCATCCCGCCTTCGAGAACAGCGTGTCTGCGGGCCGCATCGGCGTCCCTGAGGGATGCCGCAGAGGCGTAATGACGGACGGCCTCTTCGACATCCCCCTCGGACAGGCGGATGTCCCCGTACTCGCGCATCGCAGGGGCGCACCCTCCCTTGGAGGCCCTCTGGAGGTATTCACGGTATGAGGTCTCATCGCCGTCGCGATAGAGGAGTGTGTGCCCATGGCGATATTCCGCATCGGCTACCCCTGCATGGGCCATCTTCTCGATGACATCGTCGCTTTCGGACATGAAGAACCTGTATGAGGAGCACACCGTTGTCGGGTCCCCGTCCATCCTCACCTTCCCCGATTCGAGCCAGACCACTCTGTCGCAGAGGGTCTCTATGGTCCTCATGTTGTGGGAGGTGAGGACCACGGTCTTACCGGCATCCTTCATCCTTCTGAAATGTCCCTTGGACTTCATCGAGAACGTGAGGTCGCCGACGCTCATTATCTCGTCAACGATCATGATCTCCGCATCCACGCACATCATGACCGAGAATGCCAGGCGGGCGTTCATTCCGGACGAGTATGTCTTCACGGGGCTGTCTATGAACGTTCCAAGCTCCGAGTATTCGATTATCCTGTCTACGGCCTCGGTGGTCTCATTCCGCCCCATCCCGTAGTATCCGCATTTCAGCGCTATGTTCTCCCTTCCGGAGAGGTCCTGGTGGAAGCCCATGCCGAGCTCCAGTATGCTCGCGACCTTCCCGTCCATGCGTATGGAACCCTCGTCGGGTTCCAATATCCCGGTCAGAAGCTTCAGAAAGGTGCTCTTCCCAGCCCCATTGCCGCCGATGATGCCCAGGATCCCGCCTTTGCCCACCGACAGGTCCATGCCGTCTATGACCCTGTGTTCCGCGGTCTTCCGACCGCTCAGGACACGACGGTCTCCATCGGGGTCCGCGATCCTGAACGACTTCACCAGTCCTTCGACCTCTATCGCCCGATCAGACATATGGTCCCGCATCTCACAGCACCTCCGCGAATCTTCCCTTCAGGCGGTTGAATACGAACAGGCCGACCAGGAATATCGCCGCCGAGAACAGTATGCACATCAGAACGGTCTCGGGCTGGGGCAGGCGACCGTAGTATACGAGCGCATGGAAGCATTCGACGTAGTATGTCACGGGATTTATCGCCAGGAGCGTGGACATGATCCCGCTGACGGATTCTGCCGCGAACATGACCGGTGTCACCCAGAACATTACCCTGGCCATGCTGTTTATCAGGAACTGGAAGTCGCGGAAGTACACCGCCAGGGAGGATACGATGAGCATCGTACCCGCCACGAAGACCGCGGACAGGTAGATCACGGGGACACTGTACAGCATGCAGCGCAGGGGCACATCGTGTCCGGTCATCAGGACCACGATGAGCATGATGGCGTAGGATATCGAGAGCGATATCAGGGAGTCGATGAGTTGCGCCATGACCACCAATTCCCTCGGGAACGCCATCTTCTTGACCATCCCCGATCTGGACAGGATGGCCGTAGATCCCCTGGAGGGACCGTTCCTGAAGAACATGAACGGGATCAGTCCGGACACGATGAACACCCAATAGTCCGGGTCCAGATACGTGCGGAGGGATGTGAACAGGACGTAGATGAGCACGACCGTAATCGCCGGTGCCACTATGTGCCACAGCAGTCCGATCTTGGTGCTCTGGTATCTCCCTTTGAGGTCCCTTATGACCATGGAGCGAAGGAACGGGATGTTGTCCCTGATGTTACGGAAGGACTGTCTCAGTCCGATGATCCCTTCAACGGAGTTGAGGCTCATGTCCTTCTCCTGGAGAATAGCATCACGGATGTCACCAGGGCGAACAGCGTGACGGCTATGCCGAGGGCGATGCTCACGGTATCGTCACGTTCGACATCCTTGTTGAGCTCCACGGTCGTGTTGACATCGTATGCCGATTCCGGGATCTGCAGTCCGGAAGGCCCGCGGATCTCGAGCGTCGCCTGGCGGATGTCGTTGCCTACGCAGAGGGACATGACGTCGAATTGCACATCCGCCCTGTAGAATGTCAGACTTATGTCGTAGCATCCGTAGATGGCAAGGCTCTGGATGTGCCCTATGGCTTCGGGTACGCGGTATTCCCCGACCATTCCCGAAGGTATCTGGATGAGGGTGCTGCCGCTCTTGTCGGTGAGGACGCCGTTCGCCGATGAGTATTTGGGATTCCCCTCCTCCACGTCGATGGCCATCAGACCGTAGCACATGGAGAACGCATATGGTTCGATCGCCTCGGTCTCCGCCGGGACGAAATACACCTTCTCGGACTTGCCGCCCGGGAATTGGACGAGGGTCTTGCCGTCCTCGGTGAAGAGCACGCCGTCCTCGGACATGTAGTGCCTGTTGGCCCATTCCACATGGATGGATCCCAGGGACGAGCATCCGAGGAACGCAGACTGTCCTATGCTCGACACCGCGGCCGGGATTATTATCGTGGACAGTCCCTCGCAGTGTTCGAACGCGTAGGGGCCTATCGCGGACAGGCTGTGCGGAAGGGCGATGTTCTCTATCGCAGATTGGCTGAACGCTCCAGATTCCATGTTCAGCACACCCTCGGGCAGTGTCACCGTCCGAAGGGCTGATCCCGAGAACGCATGGCTCCCGATCGTTTTCACCCCGGACGGGACAGTGTAGTCCTCGGCGTCGTTGCCGAGGGGGTATTGGACGAATCTACCGTCCAGGGTACCGATCAGCGACCCCTGTTCCGAGTGGAACGATTGGTTGGCAGGGTCCACGTCTATCGACTGGAGGCTCCGGCATCCGGTGAACACGGACTCCCCTATCGCGAACACGTTGGCAGGTATGATGATGTCCGTCATGGCCGAGCAGTATGAGAATGCACCGTCCATGATCATCGTCAGGGACCCAGGCAGGGTCACACCCGTCAGGGACGGGCACTCGCCGAACATGTCCGCCGTTATGACCGTGAGGCCTTCGCCCAGTACGACGTCCGTGAGCGAAGGGCATTGGTAGAACAGCATGTCGCCGACATCCATCAGTGACCCGGGTACGGTGACGGAGCGCAGGGATTCGTTGTTCGAGAATGCCATGTGCCCTATGACGGCAAGGTCGGATGGAAGGTCGAGGCCCAACAGGGACCGGCAGTCGGACATCGCCGAATCCCCGATCTGTACCACGCTCCCCGGTATGTCTATCGAGACAAGGTTCGAAGCTCCCTGGAACGCACCGTTCGATATGAACAATGCACCGGCGGGGACCGCATAGGATGTGGCAGGAGAGGCCACCGGATATCTGACCAGAGACCGATCGCGCATGTCATACAGGGCACCGGATTCGGAGCTGTAGTTCGGATTGGATGGCCCCACGGAGATGGTATGGAGATGGTCCGTGTTGCCGAACACAGCATCTCCCAGGGTCTCCAACGTGGATGGCAACGATACTTGCCTGAGGCCGGTGTTTGCGAACGCGTACGATTGTATCGATACGAGCCCCTCTCCAAGCTCGGCCGTTGTCAACGATGTGCATCCTTCGAACGCGCCTCCGCCTATGGTGCGGATCCCGGTCACGGTGACGGACCGCAGTCCCGTATCGCCAGAGAACGCGCCTTCCTCGATGGAGATGACGTCGTACGACACGCCATCATGCGTCACGACATCCGTCAGGACCAGGTCTCTGATCCCGTCGCCCCCGGTCACGGTGACTTCCGCAGGTCCCGTCTGCGAATATCCCACGCCATCCACCGTGAAAGCGTCCTCTGATGCGGATACCGGCAAGGAGACGATGAGCGTCATCGCAATCAAGCTCGCGGATAGGACAAGCATGTGTCCGTATCTCGGGGTCATGGTAATCGGATGCGCTCGTTCGAGATAAAATGAATTCCGTCCCGTGCGGTCCGTCGACCGGTTCCGTACGGTATCTCGCAGCATGCCTGTAGATGGTTCGGGTTCCCGGGTCAGTCCCAGAACCTCTTGTTCTTGGCATAGAGGATCTCGGCATTCATTATGTCGCGATAGAAGTCGTCCTCGTCGACATGGATGCTCCTCAGGATCCTGGACGCGGCATCCGGGCCTATGCCCCTGCCTGCCAGGCAGATCACCGCACGCTTCCCGTGCTCGTTCACGAGGTTCGCGTTCCTGGACAGGCGGAGACGGTCCTTCCTCTCCTGCTCGGACAGCTCCTGGTGCTTCACGAGCTTTATGTTCTCCCTCTCGTACCCTTTCAGGACGGCGATCATGTTCCCCCCGCAATGGGGGCATACGAACCTCTTCGGCGCATCCTCCACCCTGAACCTGGTCTGAGACCCGCAGTTCAGGCAGGAGGCGAAAAGGGTCTCGCCCTCCAGTCTCTTCTTCAGGGCCATCAGTATGGAGTGGTCCGCACGCACCGGCTGCATGAGCTCCTTGGACCTGGTTATCCCCTCGAGGCCTATGGACGATATCCCTCCGGGGACGACCTCTATGTCGCCGGACGACATCATAGAGACCACCTTCTCGGTGTTCGGTATGTCCAGGTCCTCCCACAGGACCTTGCTGACGGCCTCGCGGTATGCAGGGGTGTCCCTGTGCAGGTCGAACAGTCTGCTGAAGTTCATGAAGCGGTGGTCCGCATTCTTCTCGATGATCCCGAACTTCTTGGCCACGAACACGAACCTCCATCTGAGGAAGGACGAGTTAAGTATGGTCATCCTCGACAGCGCCTCTATGGTCCCAGGTTTCACCGATGTGATGGTCTGGACGATGTCGTCGCGCTTCATGTTGCGGGGCAGTTCGAGTATTATCCTGTACGGGTCGGCCGTCATTCCGACGGATTCCCCGAAACGGGCGGTCAGGAGTGCCGAGTATATCTTCCCGAGGGTCTCGTTCACCCTGCTCCCGAAGCAGCAGTTGACTATCGCGAGACGGTCCCCGACCTCGATCGTGACCCTCTTGTCGGTCGGCATGGCATAGCGTTCGTCCTGGTCGTCGAGGTACTTCCTCACCACCGAGACGCATCCGTCGTCGCACGGATAGTCGGAGAAGTTCCTCAGCCTGCGCATCCTGCCCACCTCCATGGCGACCTCATAGGGGACGGGGATGTCCGAACCGACCCAGTTGGGCACGGACCCGACCTCTCTGGCCTCCTCCACGAGGAGCTCGTCCTCGCGCATCTCCACGATCCGCCACGTGCGTCCCTTGGCGATGAACATGGCGTACTCCTCGGCGAACGATGCGACGAAGCTCTCGTCCAGGGTCCCGATTATCGCCCTGGTCCCGATGTCGCGCACGAGATAGCTGCGCTCATCGGGTATCATCGAGATGTTCTCGTAGAAGTACGACATCCCCTTGCGGCTCCTCTTGAACGTGTCACCTTCGTCCACGAACACCAGCTTGATGGACCGGAGCTGTTCCAGGACCTCTCCGATCTCCTGTCTGGATATGTCCCTGAAAGGCCATGCGCCCGAGAATATGCGGAACGCGGTGTCCATGTCCGTCTGTCCGGACATGGTCATGGCTATCAGCTGGTTGGCGACGACGGAAAGCGGGCACGGGCGCCCCTCCCAGAACTCCAACTCCTTCGAGTCGCATCTCCGGGCTATGACCATCGCTTCTGCGACCTCGTCCGGTGCAGTCGCCAGGATCCTCGCGCGTATCTTCTCCCCTACGCGGTGTCCGGCCCTCCCGGCCCTCTGGATCATGCGCGAGACCTGCCTCGGCGAGTTGTATTGGATGACCATGTCCGTGGACCCGACGTCGATCCCGAGCTCCAGGGACGATGTGCAGATCAGCGCTCTGAGGTCCTCCCTCTTGAAACGGTCCTCCACCTCCATCCTCGTCTCCTTGGAGAGGGACCCGTGATGGACCTCTATCGGGAACGATTCGTCCCATAGGTGATAGCGCGCCGATAGCCACTCTGCGGTCTCCCTCGTATTGACGAAGAACAGTGTGGACTGTCCCGCCTCGATTATCCTCCTGGCATGTGCCATGACCCCGATTATGTCCGCATCCCCCTGCAGGCGGTCGATGATCTTCGGGTCGTCCATCGCGGGCGGGCTCTCCACATGGATGTCGAACTCGCGGAACGTGTCGTGCTTCCTGATCTCCACCCGTCTCCTGGGGCCAACCAGGAAGTTGGCGACGTGCTGGGGGTCCCCGACCGTTGCCGAGAGGCCGATCCTCTGGTATTCCCCTGCCACCAGGGCCAGTCTCTCGAGTGCGACGCTCAGCTGGGCCCCGCGTTCGGTGTTGGAGAGCTCATGGATCTCGTCGATGACCACCCATTCGACGGCCTTCAGGTGCTGCAGGAGTCTCTTCCCCGTGAACAGGACCTGCAGTGTCTCGGGGGTGGTGATAAGGATCTCGGGCGGATGCTGGGACTGTGCGTTCCTCTCGGCCTGGGACGTGTCCCCGTGCCTCACGCCCACGGTTATGCCCAGCGCCTTCCCGTATTCCTCCATCCTCCGGAGCATGTCCCTGTTCAGGGCGCGCAGAGGGGTGATGTATATGCACCTGAAACCTGTCCTGCTGCCCTTTGTCGAACGGATGGTGTTCAGTATGGGGAGCATCGCGGCTTCCGTCTTCCCTATGCCGGTGGGTGCCACCAGCAGGATGTTCCCTCCCTTCAGGATGCGCGGTATGACGTCCGCCTGCGGCGGGGTGGGCTCGGTGATGCCCCTCTCATTCAACGCCGACACGAGTTCGGGGCAGAGGTCTGGAAAGGGCATGTGAGAATGAGAAATGGTGCCGGGGGCATCCCCCGGCTTTTGATTCAGATCACTCTGCGGGCTTGGGCTCCGCCTGTTTGGGGGCGGTGACCTCGAGGAGGACCTGGGACAGGTCCATGACCTTGATGCTGGATCCGCACTTCTTGGCCCCCTGGGTCAGGTTGAGGACGCAGAACGGGCAGCAGGTGATGAGCACGTCGGCCCCCGTCTCCTCGGCATCGTGGATCCTCTCGACGGCGACAGCGGTGGCGAAGTCGTTGAACTGGCTCTTGTATCCTCCGCCTGCTCCGCAGCACCTGGAGTTCTCCCTGGACCTCTCCATCTCGACGAACTCGATCCCCTTGATCTTCTTGATGACGTTCCTGGGGGAGTCGTAGACCCCGGAGTGCCTTCCGAGGTGGCAGGGGTCGTGGTAGGTGACCTTGTGGTTGAACTCGTTGTTCAGGGGAAGCTTCCTGTCGTTGATCAGCTGCTCGACGTACTGGGAGAAGTGGTAGACGTTCTGACCGACCTTGGAGTAGTACTTTCCGAAGTCGGAGCTGACGGTCTTGTAGCATCCGGAGCAGGTCATGACCATGTCCTTCGCGCCCATCCCGTCCGCCTTCTCGACGACGGTCTCGGCGCATCCGAGGGATGCATCGTGGTTCCCGGTCCTTATGAGGGGCGACGAGCAGCACCACTCCTTCTCGCCGAGGCAGTTCATCTTGACGCCGGCACGGGACAGGACGGTGACTCCCGCCTGTGCGATGTGCTGCATCCTGTACGATCCGGTGCATCCGGCGAAGAATATGACGTCGGGGACCTTGGCCCTCTCGACATCCGCGGGCCACCATGCGTCCCTCTTGGCGGGGGACTCCCCATAGGGGTTGTGGTACTTGCGGACCTTCTCGGCCATCCCCTTGTGCGCGGAGAGGGGTCCGGCACCGTTCTTGACGATCCAGGCCCTCATGTCCTCCCAGAAGTCCACGAGGTGGATCTTCGCGTGGCAGACGACCTCACAGTTCCCGCATCCAGTGCACTTGTACATGGCATCGACGAACTCGGGGCTGAGGGTGACCTCCCTTCCGAGGAGCGCGTCCATGGCACCGACTCCGGAGACGTCGAGCTGTTTGACGTAGTAGATCTTTCCCCTGGGGGTGACGGACTCCCACGGCGTCTGGTTGTGCGCTTCGCACACATCGATGCAGTATCCGCACTGAAGGCATGCGGTCAGGACTTTCTGTACACGAGGGAGTCTGATGAACTCCGGTGATTTGATGTCGATCTTGATTTCAGGCACGAATCTTTCCTCCGTGTTCTCCGGTGGCTCCAAGGCCACCCTTTGGTGTGTCCAGAGTGCGTTCGTATTTAATCATTGACGGATGGGACGGGGGTTTCGGTGCCATGATGGTATCAGTTAATGAGATGGAATGAGATTATATCTGTGTGTGGCGTTGTATGTCCATGGATGCTCCTGGGCTGTACGACGATTGGACGGGGAACGTCGTGAACAATCTGAACATCAGGTCCCTGGACCTGGGTGCCATCCGGGCGGCCCGGGCCGTGTTCCGCGAGAGGTTCCCCGACCGGGCGGCCGAGAGCCAGGACTGGGACGATCAGACCTTCCTCACGCGTGCCGGGGTCTTCAAGAGGGGAAAGGTGACCGTGGCATCGCTGATCCTGATGGGGAAGAAGGATGTGGGGTATCTCCCTCAGACCGTATCCCTGCGCTGGAGGCTCGTGGACCAGGAGGGGAACGTCCAGGATTCGAGGACGTTCGCCGGACCTATGCTGCTGGCCTCCTCGCAGGCGGTGTCCATGGTCCGCAACTGGACCTGCACGATAGGGTCCGGGGACGATGTCAGGCATGTCAGCGCGTATCGCAACGCCTCCCTGTTGGAGGCGGTCCGCAACGCCATCGCCCATCAGGACTACGCGCTCGGCGGGACCGTGGACATAGTCGAGAGGGAGGCCGAGTCCGTTACCGTGGTCAGCAGGGGATCGTTCCCGCCCAGGTCGCCGGAGTCGTTCATCGCCGGTGCTCCGCAGCCACGTCCTGTCAGGAATCAGTTCCTGGTCGGGGCCATGGCCGGTCTGGGGGTCATCCCGGCATCGGGCACGGGCATCCGTTCGATGTACGTCTCCCAGGCATCCCGCAGGTTCTCTATGCCCGACTTCGACATCCTGGACGATCGCGTGGCCGTCCGGTTCTCGGGCATCAGGGCAGGGGCGTACTTCAGGGTCCTGGACCTAAGGGAGGACCTGGATTTGAGGACGATAATGGACCTGGACCGTCTGTCCCGGCAGAGATTCGTGCCGGAGAAGAGGATCAGGTCCCTCGTGAGGCGGAGTCTCGTGGAGGTGGTCGGAGGCGTTCCTTGCATAGCCTCGGGTGCCGGACAGGATGTGCTGTCCGCGTTCGTCACCGGAACGGAGGAGGATTCGGTTCTGTCCCTTCTGGACAGGAACGGCTCCGTCACGAGGGCCGACGTCGCGGACATCCTCTCGGCCAGGGACTCCAAGGAGCTGTCGCCCGAACAGTTGCGTGTGAAGGCGACGAATCTTCTTCAGACCATGAGGAAGAAGGGGCTGATCGAGAAGGCGGACGGGAACACGAAGTCCGCGAGGTACGTCCGTTCGGGATCGGATGACGCTCACAGTTGATGTCAGAAGGATGGTGGGCCCGGCCGGATTTGAACCGACGGCCATCTGGTTATGAGCCAGACGCTCTACCTGCCTAAGCTACGAGCCCGATGTTCCCTCCCAATGCAGAGGACCATAAAAACATGTCGGATGATCGAAGGCCGAACATGATGGGTGTGCAGTTGAAAAGAAGAAATGGCGCCGCCACACGGATTTGAACCGAGGACCTTGTGATTAACAGTCACACGCTCTACCTGCTGAGCTACGGCGGCTTGTAGGATTGCGTGAATGAGGGGCTTATATAAAAAACTTTCCTATCAGTATAGTGTGTTTCCTAATTCCTCGATTCTGTAATTCAATCTGGTTGTTTCTTCAAAA
>NZ_JBEQWH010000008.1:0-91994 GCF_047501175.1 Candidatus Methanoprimaticola sp. MG2 | reverse complement strand
GTTGTTTGGCGATAACAAATCGAGGAGCCGCTATTTTTCAACGAAGGCTACTTTCGAAACCCCTTATCTCGTTTATCCACCAAAATGGCGTCCGCATGTGAGATACAGACGTTGAACATCACAGGCGATAGATGAAGTACATGCAAACCCATTCGGATGCTCATGGACAAGAAAACCAAAGGCCAGGAGCTGGCCGAATCCATCCTCACGGACCGCAAGAGCCTCCCGGAGGGAAACCCCGGCATCATGAAGGATGCCGATGCGTTCTGCGAGGGGTACAAGAGGTTCCTGGCGAACAAGACCGAGCGCGAGGTGGTCGAGTACGTCCTGCCGATCCTCGCCGAGAAGGGATACACCGAGTACTCCCGCGGCACCAAGTACAAGCCCGGGGACAAGTTCTACAAGGTGAACAGGGACAAGACCATCCTCATGTGCACCATGGGCAGGAGGCCCGTCTCGGAAGGGGTCCGCGTCACCGTCGCACACACCGACAGTCCCAGGCTCGACTTCAAGCCCCATCCCCTCTTCGAGGACGCATCCATGGCGTTCTTCAAGACCCACTACTACGGCGGCATCAAGAAGTACCAGTGGACCACCATCCCGCTGTCCATCCGCGGAGTGGTCTACACCAAGGACGGCAGGAAGGTCACCATCAGGATCGGTGAGAACGATGACGAGCCCGCATTCCTCATCACGGACCTGCTGCCTCACCTCGCACAGAACCAGATGAAGAAGGGCGCCTCCGAGGTCGTCGAGGGAGAGCAGCTGAACCTCCTGATCGGTTCGCTCCCGTACGACGACGAGAAGGTCAAGGAGAAGGTGAAGCTGGCGATCATGTCCATCCTGCACGAGAAGTACGGCATCACGGAGGATGACTTCGAGACCGCCGAGCTCTGCGCCGTCCCCGCGTTCAAGCCCAGGGACATGGGGCTCGACAGGTCCCTCGTCGCCGCCTACGGACAGGACGACAGCTCCTGCGCCTACGCCGAGTTCATGGCGGAGCTCGACACCGTGGACCCCGAGTACGGGACGGTCACGATCTTCGCCGACAAGGAGGAGACCGGCTCCGACGGCGTCACCGGGATGAGGTCGTTCTTCTTCAGAGACTTCCTCGAGGACCTGGCGCAGGACGAGGGATGCGAGGTCAGGGACGTCCTCAGGAACTCCGTCTGCCTCTCCTGCGACGTCAGCGCCGGATTCGACCCGGCATACCCCGAGGTCATGGAGAGGAACAACTGCTGCTTCATGAACTGCGGACCCTGTCTCGCCAAGTACGACGGGTCCCGCGGGAAGTACAGCACCAACGATGCCTCGGCTGAGATGATGAACTACGTCATCACCCAGTTCAGGGACGCGGGAGTGACCTGGCAGATCGGCGAGCTCGGGAAGATCGACCTCGGCGGAGGAGGCACCATCGCATCCGAGATCTCAGTCCACAGCATCGACACCGTGGACATAGGAGTCCCGGTCCTGTCCATGCACGCACCCATCGAGGTCACCGCCAAGGCGGACGTGTACATGCTGTACAAGGCCATCCGTGCCGTGTACGACAGCAGGAAGCCGAAGGACTTCTGAAGAAACATCGGGGCGGAAGCCCCACCCCTTCACCTATCCATACCATAACTTCTGAGAAGGTACTCGTTCTCCGCGAAGAGCACACGCCCGCACAATATGGAATCCTTCAGGAAGACTATCTCCGACATGGGCATGTTCTCTAGATGTATGCGAACCGTCAACCTCCTCACCGTCGCCCTGTCCACAATGCGAAGGGCGATGCCGGAAATCGTCGCCGCTAGGAAGCATACCGCAAGGACGATCAGGATGATGTCACCGTTCGGAATGACATCATGCATGCTGTTCGATCAGTTCGAGATATCGGTCTGATGTGACGAGTGACTCGCGGAGGATCGTCTCATCTTCCCGCATACCTTGCAGAACTCGTCGTCCGGATCCAGCTGATATCCGCATTCCGAACAGTACTCGCCGCTCTCCTCACGTACCTTCGCATCCCTGCGCAGACGGGACGGGAGGACGACCGGGAAGAACATCATGACCAACGGGACGAGGAGCGGGATGTCGTAGCCGAGGAGGCGCAACAGCAGGAGGAATACGGCAAGACCGGTGAGGATGGATGCCGAATAGACCATGATCTTCGCCAGGTCCATCGCTGATGCCTCCCGCACGCACCGCAGAATGACGTGTCCTGCCTCAACGGGGAGCCGCAGTACACGCAGTATCCGTTGCCTCCGGCCCATTCGCCCACAGGCTCGCATGCTGACGATTCCTCCCGGACGGTCGGACCCGGCCTGTGGAGCAGGAGCATGATGCAGCAGACGGCGAATCCCATCCACACGAACAGGAGCAGGGCGCACAGCGGGGACCAGACGACCGTACCGTATATCATCAGGACGAAGGACACGCATGCCGCGATGAGACATAGGGTCCCCACCAGCATCCTGGGCCCGACATTCATTGTACCCTTTTCCCGCAGACCCTGCAGAACTCGTAATCGTCGTTCACCGGGGAGCCGCAGTAGGGACAAAACCCGTCATTGTCCGGCGGGACCTCGTCAGCCTTCCTCTCAGGGAATCTGGCCTCCGGAGGGCTCTGGACCGGCCCCTTCCTGAGACCGTAAACCATATGGACCGCCGCATACACGATGAACAGGACCCCGAACGCGGAGAACAGTATGCCAATCGGGGACGGGATGGACAGCGTTATCGCTACCCAGATGATGCCGAACAGTATCAGGAACAATAGTCCGAAGATGTTGGAGACCCGAGTCATGCCATCCCTGGAGGGTCATGATGGAGGATGGATATGAAGGATGCCACGGACCAATCACCCAGAGAATACGGGACGGATGGAATCCGAACAGTTTTGTGTGACATGGTGATTACCGGCCATGGACCCGATCGCCTTCAGAGAGGAAGCTGACTCCATACGTGACGAATCGCCCGGCAAGGCCGCCGAGATGTACGCTGCCGCGGCCGCACTCGGGGATGCCATGGCCGCATCGTCGCTGGGATACATGCTGATGGTCGGCGAGGGCATCGCCAAGGACACTGAGAAGGCGAAGGTCTACCTCCAAAGGGCGGTGGACGGCGGGGAGACGAAGGCGATGTGCAACCTCGGGAGCCTTGTGATGGGATCCGATCCCGTCAGGGCACTGGAGCTGTTCGAGATGGCGGCCACGGAGGGAAGCGTCACAGGGATGACCAATGCGGCCACCATGCTGCGCACTGGTGCCGGCGTCCCGGCCGATGCGGAAGCGGCGGTGAGATGGTTGGAGATCGCCGCGGAGAGCGACATCGGCTCGATGGCCGTCCTGGCACACATACTGAGGACCGGCGAGGGCGTCCCGGCCGACAAGCCGAGGGCGGCGGAACTGTACCTCAGGGCCGCAGAGCTCGGGGATGCCGACTCCCAGTACGACCTCGCGATGATGATGGATGCCGGAGACGGGATTCCCATGGACCGCGCGGGCGCCGAGAGGTGGTTCCGGGAATCCGCCTCTCGCGGGGACAACGATGCAAGACTCTGCCTGGGAGGGATACTCTACGAGAGGAAGGAGTTCAGCGAGGCGGCGGAGGTGTTCACCGACGCAGCTCTGGACGGGGATGTCAAGGCGATGTACAACCTCGCCCTGATATACATGGGCGACGAGCTCGGGGAGCCGGACCGCGCCAAGGCCGTGGAGTGGCTGGAGTCCGCGTCGGAGGCGGGATTTGCCTACGCGCAGGCCATGCTGGGGACGATCCTGATAGACGAGGGGAGGGTCCCCGAGGCAACAGAGCTCCTTAGGAAGGCCGCGGACCAGAACGAGCCGTCCTCCATGTACAACCTCGCGGCACTCGCATTCTCCGGACAGGTCGAGATGGACGACAAGGAGGCCATCCGTCTGCTTACGAAGGCTGCCGAGGCTGGCGTCGATGAGGCCAGGGAGCTCATCGTGAGACTGTCGGGCCAGGGCCTGATCTGATCGGAGGATCTCTTCGAGACTGGAGACCTCGTACGTGCATGGAATCCCGGGCATCCCCATCCCGTTGGGACGGTTGACTATTATGCAGTCCATGCCGAACGCGTTCGCGGCACCGGTGTCGTTGGCGCTGTCCCCGACATAGACCGACCTCTCCAGAGGGACGTCGAACCTCGAGAACCCCAATGCGATCGGGTCGGGTTCAGGCTTGTGACGGTCGGTGTCATCCCACCCCACTATCGTCTCCGGGATGTCACGGAGGCCGTTGGCCTCCAACAGTGCCTCGATCTTGTACCTCATCTTCCCGGAGACTATCCCTATGCGCTTCCCCCTGGACTTCAGCTCCTTCAGCTCCTTCAGCGCATCCGGGAACGGACGCGCTCCGACGTACGAGTCGGAGTTGACGACCTCGTAGATCCTCCTGCAGTACTCCTCATAGGTGGAGGCGTCCTTCGCGTAGCTGTCGAAGATGTCGTCTATGGACATCCCGAGATAATCGGTGAACCTCGTCTCGTCGTACTCGATCCCGATGGCCGGGAGGGCGTTCCTGAGCATCACCTCTATCCCATAGCTGGTGTCGAACAGCGTGTTGTCGAAATCGAAGAGGTAGAGGTCGTACTCCGGGATGATGCTCTGAGGTCTCATTGTATCAATGGGAACGGTGCGGGGATAATCAACCTGCCGTAGATGTCCCCGCGATCACAGGCCCTATCGAAGAGGTCATAGGAAGATCGCCATGTAGATCGGGATGCAGAGTGTCCCGTCCTTCACGGCAAGGTCCTTGGTATACACGATGACGGGCTCACCGATGCGCTTCCCGAACCTTTCCTTGAACCTATCCAATGATGAATGCTTCGCGTATCCTGAGGATTTTACCTCGATCGGACATATCTTGCCACCATTATCCACGAGGAAATCGATCCCCAAGGCGGATTCCGTTCTGATCACAGCTCCGGAATCGTCCTTCACGATCCTCTTCGGCCTGGAATAGAAGAAGAGCTTATGCCGCGATGCCTTCAGCATCTGAGCCACCAGATTCTCCAAGATCATTCCCTCGTTGACATTCACCTTGTCGAGAAGGATCGACTTGTACAGAGTGTTCTCCGCATAATCCTTATCGAACATCGCATGGGTTATGAGCAGTCCCGTGTCCTCCATGTAGCACTTGAATGTGGAGTCATCGAGATACATTGACAAACCTATGGTGGGATCCGTTGCATTATAACAGATGCTGGTGACCATACCATCTGAGAGCCAAAGGAAAGCCTCATCATACTGACGTTGCCTGGCATCCTTTGTTATCGAGGTTATTCTGAATTTCTTCTCCTTCCTGGACAGTTCGGATGGGATCTTGTCGAATATGTCGATGACCTTCGCCTCATAACCGATAGCGAACCGGGGAATATCACCGCGATAGAGGTCAAGAATGGCCCTTTTGACCATATCGGTAGCTGCGAAGTCCCTGGTATCCACATACGTGGACACGGCCCCTGGCATCCCCCCAACGAGCATATACTCGCGGATGCGCATCATCATCTTCTTATGGATGGCTTCCCCGACAGGCATACGCCTATCGTAGCATCCCCTCAAGAAGTCCATAGAAATGTGATCTCCCATCGCCCAGAGGAACTCCTCGAAATCCATGGGATGCAAGACCAGATGGATTTCCTCGGAAGGCAACAATATGCCTGCCATATGAGTCTTGATTGAAAGCAGGGATCCGGTCTCGATATAGTCATAACGTCCGTCGGCCACGAACTTCTTGATGAGCTGTCTCGCCAACGGAAAGCACTGGACCTCATCGAAAATTATCAGACTGCGTCTTCTGTGGAGTGTGACATTCCATAAAGTAGAAAGCTTGGAGAAGAAAAAATCCAGATCACTGATATCCTCCTCAAACATCCTCTTGATGTCGGGTCCTGCCTGAGCGAAATCGATCAGGATGTGGGAATCATACTCTTTCTCGGCGAATTGAACAGCGAGATAACTCTTTCCGACACGGCGAGCACCATCTATGAGAAGGGCCGTCGAACCGTTACTGGCCTCCTTCCATTCCTTCAATTTCATGTAAGCTTTCCTTTCAAGACCCACGACCATAGTTCCTTGAGATACCATCAAGACTATTTATAAATCACCAAATTCTAAATTTTAAAATAGATTATTTGCACTAAATTCCAAATTTTAAATTGTGAAATATGCACCAAATTCCAAGTTTTGAAATGAAGTTTATTCACCAAATTCCAACTTGTTATATGACAATATGGTGAGAAGCACGGGATGAGAAGATAAAGGTTAGATGGCCACGAGGTGACCCGTGGCCATCGGGATCACTTGGACCCCACGTAGATGTTCACCGCGCCGAAGCTCTTGACGTAGAACCTGGCATCCTCGAATCCGGCGGCACGGAAGATCTTGACCATGTCCTCCCCGTACGGGAATCCCTCGATCGACGAGGTGAGCCAGTCGTATGCGGGCTGCTTCCCGTCGATGGCCTTGCCCTGGTCGTACTTGCGGCCCTTCTTCTTGATGCGGGCTATGTAGATGTCGTAGAAGTAGCGCACGAACCCGTTCTTGGGCTTGGAGAGCTCCGCGACGATGACCTTCCCCCCGGGTGCGAGCACGCGATGCATCTCCGAGACGGCCTTCTGGATGTCGGTGACGTTGCGGAGCATGTATCCGGAGGTCACCACATCGAAGGAATCATCGGGGATGTCGAGGTCCAGGGCGTCGCCGACCCTCCAGTCGACGGACACTGGGAGGGAGAGGTCCTTCTCCTTCCTGGCGGCGAGCTCCAGCATCCTTGGGGTGATGTCCACGCCGACGACCGTGGAGCCGGGCCCGGCGGTCCTGGCGAGATGGAACGCGATCTCCCCCGTTCCCGTACCGACGTCGAGGCACCTCTTGCCGGAGATGTCCCCCGCCTTCCTCATCATGAACTTGTGCCAGCCCTGCACCATGTGCATGGACATTATCTCGTTCATCTCATCGTAGTAGTCCGCGATCTCGGTGAATACGTCCTTGACGTACTCCTCCTTCCCCTCGAACTGGTTTCCTTTCTTGAGCTCTTCTGCCATTTCAAATCACCGGGATTACGAAGTTTCCAACAATGTAGCCCGCAACCACGAGCACGCCGAGGTGCCAGTTCAGCTTGAAGGCCATCGGCACGAGCATGAAGTTCGCGTGCGGGTCCGACGGGGCCTGCCCTGCGTTCCTCCACAGCAGCAGGAGGTCGTACAGGGTGACGAATCCGAGAGCGCATGTCCAGGGGACGACTCCCGTGACGATTATGAGTGCAAGGAGGGGGAACGCGACAGCGTTCATACCAAGGTAGATCTTCTTGGCCACATCGTACCTGAAGTGGCTGCAGAGCGTCCTCACGCCCGCTATCTTGTCCTCCTCGTAGTCGCGAAGCTCGTTCCCGCACAGCACCGCTGTGATGAGGAACGCGTTGGGAAGGCTGAACAGGAGTACCTCCATGGAGAAGCCTCCGGCCAGGACATAGTACGTCCCTAGGGGCATGAGGAGGCCCATCATCAGGAAAACCGTGGCCTGTCCCATGCTGTGATACTTCAGGGCGAGTCCTGTGGTGTACATCCCGGCGCCGATCAGGCCGAGCACCCCGTAGACGAGTATGCCCCATCCGCAGTGCCATATGAACACGAGACCGAACAGGCATGTAACGCCCAGACAGGCGACCCCCATCATCTTCACATGCTCGGGCTGAAGGACGCCCGTGACCAGCTCGGGTGACCTCGTCTCGTTCTCGACGGTGTCCGTCCCCTTCTTGAAGTCCCCGTACGTGTTCAGAAGATTCGCCGCGGACTGGAGCAGGCATCCCGCGACCAGTATCATCGCGAACAGGACCCAGGACAGCGGATCGAATGCCGAGTCGTTATATGCGACGACGCCTCCGATGAGTACCGGGACGATCGCCCCATGGAGCGTCCACGGCCTGAACGCGTTCCACCAGCCGGCCTTCACCGGCTTAACCTGAGCCATGGTGACCCGAACGCCATGAGCGATTTAAAGCCTGGGAATGTTGCTTTGACCGCATCGGTCCCTGTATGCGACGAAGCGCGGACCGTCCGACATCTGGCCCTTTTTAAAGTCATGATGCATCCCCATATCATGAGCCAGATCAATGAGTCCGATGTCATGGGCGTCTCTCCCAACATCGTCTACACGGGATTCTTCGACATCGACGACAGCCTCATCCGCCATGCCGAGGAGGTCAGGAAACAATGCGAGGCCAATACCTGCGGCTACTATGGGGCGAACTGGATGTGTCCGCCTGCAGTGGGCGATGTCTGCACGTGCGGCAAGACCATAACATCGTTCAGGAGGATGTGCCTTTTCAAGACCGAGTTCGTCCTGGATGATTGGACGGACATAGAATCGATAATGGGGAGCATGAAGTCGCACCAGGATGTCGTCAGGAGCGTCAAGGGTCTGTTCGGGGAGGGGCACGGCATCGTCATGGGCCTGTCCGCGGGTGCGTGCATGAATTGCACCATGTGCTCGTGCATGGAGGGTTCACCCTGCAGATTCCCCGACATGGCAGTCCCGTCCATAGAGGCGTACGGGGTCGACCTCTTCGGATTCTGCTCGGAGAACGGGATAAGATACGGGTGCGACGATGGCCGCCTGACCTACTTCGGCATGATCCTCTACGACAGGTCCTGAGTGGTTCTGAGGTCCGTCTTCGTGGGATGTGATGGACGCCGACGATATGTCACCCCGCCCCATCATCCCACGCGAAACCTGCAAGAGGCATCGTGACGACGTTCCCTTTTATTAATCCGAACAGATACTCGAACCATGGAAGTCCAGGTGAGAGCGTATTCTCAGGAGGACCTCCCGTCCATGACCGCGATATGGAACCGCGTCGTGATGGACGGCCAGGCATTTCCCCAGGACGAGCCCGTCGCAGACGACGAGGCATCGGATTTCTTCGGATCGTTCGACCACTGCGGGGTCGCCGTGCACGACGGCCGCGTGGTCGGGATGTACGAGATCCGTCCAAACAACGTGGGCAGATGCGGACACATCTCAAATGCGAGCTACGCGGTCGACCCCGACTGCAGGGGCATGCATGTGGGACGTGCGATGGTTACTGATTCCCTGGTCCAGGCGAGAAGGCTAGGATACAGGATAATGCAGTTCAATGCCGTCGTGAAGGAGAACGTCAACGCGATCCATCTCTACGAGGAGCTGGGATTCAGGAGGGTCGGAGAGATCCCCGGAGGGTTCAGGCGCCTGGATGGGTCGTACAGGGACATCTACGTGTATTATCATGAGCTGTGAATCCAGAGGACACTATTGGAGATGCCTGATGAGGGCATTCCTCGCAGGCGTATCGATCTCGATAGGCGGCTGCGTCTATCTCGCAACGGATGTGAAATGGGTGGGAGCGGTGCTGTTCTCGGTCGGACTGCTGACTGTCGTCGCATTCAGACTGGACCTCTACACCGGCAAGGCAGGGTACATAGTCGAGAACCCGCCCTCGTTCCTGAAGGACATAGCGGTGATCATCGCAGGGAACTTCGTCGGATGCCTCCTGGTGGGGCTCATGATGCCGTATCCCGTGGCGATCGACTGCGTCGACACGAAACTCTCCTATGAGTGGTACACCACGATCTTCAAGGGAGTGATGTGCGGCATACTGATGTTCATCGCGGTGGACTTCTTCAAGCAGAGGCAGAGCTTCCTGGCGATATTCTTCTGCGTGCCCGTGTTCATACTCGCCGGGTTCGAGCACTCGATCGCGGACATGTTCTACTTCTGCTCCGCCAGGATGTTCACGCCGGAGGCCCTGGTCTTCATAGCGCTGGTGCTTCTCGGGAACGCGATCGGATGCATGCTGATACCGTTCTGCAGGAAGTACATGTACGACCCCCAGCCGGAGTAATCCGCACATCTCTCAAACGCGGGCCGTGATGGCCCGCGACCCGTCCCGCCTGCGGGACGGCGACATTCTACAGAAGGATGGACCCCCGGGATCCATCGGCATCGACCCCGTCACTTGGGACATGTCTCAGGGCGGGGCGGATAACCGCCCCGGAGGACAATAATGGCGATGGGCCCGGTCGGGGATCCGATGGTCCGGGCCGCATCTTGTTTATCGGACCCGATCAGGGTGCCAGGTCCTTGACCGCCTTCACGAGGGCGCGGATGTTGTCGTCGGGAGTACCGATCGGCACACCGCATCCGGCGGAGATGGAGTTGAATCCGGCATCGGCGGACTTCCTGGCCGCATCCGCGACCTCCTGAGGGGTCCCCTTGAACAGCGGGAACGAGCATCCGACGTTCCCGATCATGGCTCCCCTTCCGTTGGCGACCTTGATGGCCGTGTACGGGTCGACCTTCTCCTCGACGGAGATACCGGTGACGCCGGTGTCGAACATGAACGGGATGATCTTCTCGGAATCGCCGCAGATATGCAGGACCTTGTATCCCTTCAGCTCGCCGAGGCACTTCTTGACGAACTGTCCGGACTGCTCCATGAAATCGCTGGGCGCGAGGATGTCGGTGGAAGCCGAGGGCTCGGACATCTGGACGACGTCGGCTCCGGCGGCTAGAAGGGCATCTCCGTATGCTTTGCAGTAGTTGGTGATGACCTTGACCCACTTCTTCGCCCTCTCGGGATCGGTCCACACAGAGTACACGAGGTTCTCGGTGTTCAGGAGGTGTCCCGCCAGTGTGAACGGTCCGGTGTTCCCTCCGATGACGCAGTAGTCCTCGCCATGGGTCTTCTTCATGATGCCCATGGCCTCCTGGGTGACCTTCACCCTCCCGGTGTTGAGGAACGTGTCTATGTCGGGGAGTCCCGCATCCTCGGGCTCGTCGTAGACCTTCTTCATGGGGTTGTATTTGAAGGGATGTCCCTTCAGCATGGGGGATCCTGTGGCGGTCCCCATGTCTATCGGACAGCCGAGGGCCTCCGCCTCCTGGGTGAGACAGAATCCCGCCCTGACCGCCTCGAGTCCGAAGTAGTCCGCCTGTGCGCATCCCAGTGTCGCCATCTTCTTGGCATCGCTGTGCGCCTCGGGCCAGGAGGATCCGCTCGCTTTCATCATTCCGATCGTGTCGCATGTGGTGAAGATAGCCGCCGCAGGCCTGTCCATGGACTCCTGCTTGAGCGCTCCCAACACCCTGTCTCTGCATGACATTGCCATTCTCAATCACCCCTTGATCCTGCTGTCGATGTACTTCACGGCAGCCGTGGAATTGTCGTCCCTGTGGTCCGCTCCGATCTCCTCCGCGAACGCCTCGGTGGTCGGAGGCCCGCCGATGGTGATCAGGACGTTGTCGCGGTATCCGCTCTCCCTGACCAGCTCGACGGCTTTCGCCATGTTGTCCATTGTGGGGGTCATGAGCGTGCTAAGGCAGAGTACGACCGCACCATCGGCCTTCGTCGTGTCCGCGATGATCGCGGGTGCGACATCCTTGCCCAGATCGTTGACCACGTACCCGCTGGCGGTCAGCATGGTCTTGACCAGGTTCTTACCGATGTCGTGGACATCTCCCAGGACCACTGCCGTGCAGGCTTTCTTGGTGTCTCCAAGGTCCCCTTTGGGTATCGCGGGAAGGAGGATATCCAGCCCCTCGTACATGGCATGCGCTGCGACAAGGACCTGCGGGAGATAGATCTCATGGTCCGCATACTTGTCTCCGATGATTCCCATTCCGACGACGAGTCCGTCGTTGATCGCGACGACCGGGTCCATGCCCGCGTCGAGAGCCTTCTGTGCAACGACGGATGCCCCGTCCGGGTTGCACTCGCATACCACGTTGGCAAGCTCTTTCAAGATTTCCTCATTACTCATTTGTTAATCCTCCTTTCTCATATCGTCCGCTTAGAAATTCATAGGAGGTGTGCTGGATATATGTGATTCCACGAACATGTTCGTTGAGGAGACAGCATATCCGATACTGCTGGCTATATCCTGAACAATGAACAGAAACCGAGGGTGACAATACAAAATTATGTGTAATGAAAAAGATGTTTATTAAAAAGTTTACTAGCATCCAATATGTGGCCGGCACCGAGGCGGATGCCCCGGGATACCGGCCTTTCCGGATGGCTGTCCGTGATCGGGGGATCAGTCCTTCGCCTTCTCCACGGTCATGACCGCACAGATGCATGCGATGACCATCATCACGAGGACGAGGTACCATATGCTCTGGAACTGGTCGGGCGTGTTGTTGGTGACCAGGAATCCCGCGGCGGTGGTGAGCACCGCTCCTCCCAGGAAGGGGAACAAGTTGATCGCTGCGGACGAGGTTCCGGCGACGGACAGGGGATAGAGCTCCTTGATCTGTCCATAGGACACCACGAACCATCCTCCGAAGAATCCGAATCCGAGGTTGATGGCCATCTGCACCATCTGGTTGTCGATCTGCGTGAACGCGATGACGGCCCAGACTATGGTGTAGACTATGGTCCCGATGACCAGGACCTTCTTCTTGGAGTGGAAGACCTTGTCCGCGAGGATACCCGCAAGGAAGCATCCTATGGCGAATCCGACCGCGGGCATCATCAGGACGATGGATGCATCGAACGAGAACAGTCCGCTGCTCTTGTAGTAGGGTCCCATGAGGGATGCCTGCCAGAGCATGATGGTCCCGTACATGAAGAAGAACCATATGGCCATGGGCCAGAACTTCCTCCCGCTGGTGAATATCTCCTTCAGTGCGGCGAACACGGAGAGCTTCTCGGAGGAGGACTCCGTGACGGGCTTCCCGGTCTCTTCCGACTCCACGTACTCTATTCCGGGGAATCCCTTGTTCGTGGGGTGGTCCACGATGAAGAGCCAGCACAGGACCGCGATGATGATGGTGATGACGGCGAGGACGATGTAGGTCATGTCGACACCGAGGCTCTGGAACATGATTACCATGGGCGTGGACGCGGCCAGCGCACCGACGTTACCGATCAGGAGCAGCACACCGCTCATAGTGGCGAACTCGCTCTTCCTGAACCACATTGCCAGCACCTTCATGATGGGGATGTAGACCACCGCGGCACCGACTCCGATTATGAACTTGGCGACGACAAGCAGGGTGAAGTTCTGGATGCCGTCCATTGTGGCCACGGCCCCGAGGATGGAACCGACGGCGATGAGTGCGACGAATATCGACGAGCACTTCTTTGGCCCGAGGGTATCCGTGAGGATACCGCTGGGGATCTGCATTATAGTGTATGCATATAGGTAGGCAGAGGCGAGAACTCCCAGTTGGGAAGCGCTCACTGCACCATCGAAGGCGTTGATGATCTCTTCGTTGGCGGCACCTCCAGAGACCCTGTGGAAATACACGAAGAAGTACGCGAGGGCCAATACGGCGAACACTATCCACCTGTAGGCCATCATCTTCTTCTTTTTCTCTGGATCTATTGTCATTTGTAGACCTCCATAACTCGAGCGGACGGATATGGTACGTTTGATATGACAACCAACAGTATACAATAGATGTCACGAACATGTTCGGCCACCATCCATCCAATCGTCGATCCATGGAGATCGTCCGTGCTCAGCTCCTCTCCAGCCAGGATTCTATGACATCGCCGAGGGCCTTATCGTCAAGGACGTAGTTGTTCCTGTCCCCGAACTTGGCGATGTACATCTCGGAGTTGGGGATGCTGTTCAGGATGAACATGGAGTTCGACCTGTTGACGACGTCGAACTCGCCTATCGTGATGAACGTCGGGACGGTGATCGCCTTGAGCTCGTCCTCGGATATGTCGGGCTCACGCAGCATCATGCTCACACGCGGATCGTTCTTCCCGCGCTTCTCCTTGCGCCTGAACTTCCTCATGTCCCATCCGTCGAGCTCCGCAGGGGTGGTGTTGGCACCGCTGATCACGAGCTTGGATATCAGGTCCGGATGCCTCGATGCCAGAAGCAGGCCTGTGATCCCGCCGTCGCCGTGACCGTAGAACACCGGCCGGCCTAGGTTCAGCTCCCTTATGAAATGGAACATGTCGTTGGCCATGTCACTGTAGTGAAATTCCTGGGGGACCTGGCTCTGACCGTGTCCGCGCGAGTCCACGGCATACACGGTATGCTTCTGGGATAGCACACCGATGAGCTTCTCCAGGGAGGTGAGGTCCTTGCAGTTGGAATGGCACATGACGATCGCAGGACCCTCGCCGAACAGCTCGTAGTGGAGATTGACGCCGTTGACTGTTATGAACATAGACATTCAACCGGATGTATGCATATTATGGTAACTACGAACATGTTGTTGGACCATTGCGACAACCCGGTGTAAGGTGTGCGGCGTCGTCTGAAATTTACTCAGTCAAATGCCTGAAAAACACTCAGTCAAATACCTGAAATTTACTCAGTGAGATGCAGTCCCCTCAGTGTCTGGCACGATGGACCCTCGTGACCTCGGAAAAACGATGATAGGACCGCCCAAAAACCGTGAAGGAATGGGCCGCCCCGATCCGCTCCGACCGACGGGGTTCCGATTTCACCTGCGTGATCCCCGTGCAATGGGTTGTACATCAGTTCACCGGTCTGGTGAACCTCTTCAGATAGCTTGCCATGCCAGGGTTGCAAGCGTAGACGTAGCATCCCTTGATGCCCCTCATCATCATGGTCCTGTAGGAGTTGATGATGTAACGCCGCAATGTGGGGTCGTCAGTGGAATTCTTCACATTCCTGTCATGGAACCTGTCACGGTCTATCACGATCCTGTTCGTGGACTCGTCATAATCGATCTCCTCGCCGAAGATCACCCCCACATAATTCAGGTCGTAACCCTGAGTGGTATGGATGCAACCTATCTCGTCTATGGAATCGTCGCGGAGGATCCATTCCACGTTGCTCATGTTCCAGACATAGGAGTATGGACCGATGTGTATGTCCGACATCCCACTCTCCAGGATCTCGGACTTCCTCTTGCCCTTTGTCGACCAGGGCCATGAGTAGCCCGCTACATTGCGGCAGAGGCCGATCTCGGAATTCAACCTCTTTATCGCGTTGACCATCTCATCCACATCGTCGAAGGAACGGAAGTCATATCTGGACATGGAGAGGTACCCGTCGCTGTCGCAGTCGAATATGGACCTTAGATAGTCGGCATACGAATCACCTGCATCGCACCTCATCTGCATACTCAGATAGTATCTGTTGGCGCCCTTCGATATCTCCTCGAACCTCTCGGCAGGGATGTCCGATCCCTTCACCGACTGCGCCACATCATAGAACAGGACCTTGCAGGATGCCTGCCTGAGGGCCCAATCCAACTGCGTACCGTCCTCAGGCAGCCCCAGATCCCTATTGACATCGTCGAACGATTTGTAGTTGGGGATGTTCTTCCTCCGGGCCAACCTGTGACTCTCATCCACGAGGACCATGTCGAATCTCCGGTCCTTCAGATCGTTCGGACTGATCACCATCGATGCGGACAGACCGTTGCCTATCTCACCGAACACCTTCCTTAAGGTCCTGCGGATGGACTGCATGGGCACCACGAGAGCTACATCCAAGGTGCAGTCCCCCGGGTTAGATCCCGTCTTCTCCGCCTTCAATCCGATGAACTCGTTGTAGAGTGTGCGTATGGTATGGATGTCCAGCTCCTCGTCGGTGAACTCCGAGACATCCTCGGAGACGTCCACACCGATCCTGTTGAGACCTGCCAGTGTGGACATCATGTTGATCGCGAGGATCGTCTTCCCCGTTCCAGCGGAACCGTTCACGAAGAATATGCGGTCCTCGTCCGGGACCAGCTCCCCTTTGAGCTCGGAGATCAGGGCCCTGAGGGCCAGGGTCAGGACCTCGTTGCTGATCCCCCGCTGCTCCTCGTTCAGGGATATGTAAGGGGAATACTTGAAGAGGTCAGAGTTCACGAGTTCCTGATAGTCGCTCTTCGCGAGGTCGTTGTCCCTCAGGAGCTGCCAGATGTGCGGCAGCTTGTTCACGTACATCTCGCGCTGATAGTAGTTGTGCTTGGACGATTGGCCGGCGACCTTGTTCTGAAGTCTGAACTTCCGGTCTGCGCCGCACAACTGGATCAGGGACTGCTCTATGTCCAGCGTCGCTGACTTGTTCAGCTGGTCATCCACCAGAACGCTCATGTGCTCCAGAGACCTGCGTTCTGGATTGTTCAGATGCTGCGCGCACCTGTGGGATGCGTTGCATGTCTCGCCGATGTATAGCTCCCTGCTGTTGTTGATCAGATAGACCACGGGCCAATCCTTCCCGAAGTCCATCTCGCCCAGGGCCGCCTTACCATCGGGACCGAACTTGAACCGGGCGAGATCCATGGGCATCGGAGGCAGGCATCGACACATATGCTTTTAACGGTTTAGAGGTCAGACCCTGTGTGAACAAGACCGAATCTGGTCTACCAGGCATCCCGAATACCAATCGCTATTGTCCCGTGGACTTCAGGGATCTATTCGAAAACCTAACGAATTCCTCCGCAGACATCAGGATCACCGAGTCATAATACATCCTCTCACCATTCAGATCCTTGAAACCCATACGGGATATCCATCTTGGAGGTTCCCTATGTTCGGGATCCCCACCGATCATGTTAACTATGTCTGTGAATCCATCAGACTTGAACACGAGAATCAACCTGTATCCATTGGACGGTGCCGATCTTTCCAGAAATTTCCTGTAAAGATATATGGACTCCACGGCCTTCAATTTGATCCGTTCCTTGATGCGCCTCTTCCCTTCACTGTCACCAATGTAATCCCGGAACGGGTCCCCCTTGAACTCGATGAAGTTGACCCATCCATCCTTACATATGATGCAATCCACACTGGTGGGTGTAGCACCGACCACGGTATTGTCCCCGACTATGTTATCGAAGTCAAGGCCTGTAACATCTTCAGCAACCATTTCCAGAGGCCCTTTCAAGTCATCGGACAGTCTGGAGACTGGAACATCTCTACGGATGTCGTTGACAGCCCAGGCCATTCAATCTCCCCAGCGAATATCTTCCAAGGTCCTGTACGGTGCGGCCATATCAGAGATGATGGATGCAGGGTCGTTCGACAGATCGTCCATGACGACATCTCCTCTGCTGTCCCTCGACAACCTGTAGTAGCGAGACGGACTTCCATACTCCTTCGAGTAGATGTCTATAGCCATTATCAGTTGAGGGCTATGGCTGGCCAGAAGGATGTTGACACCCATGTACTTGGACATTATCACGATGATCTCGGCGAGCGTGTTCTGCCACATCGGATGCACGTGCGTCTCCGGTTCATCCATCAACAGGATGACCCCTGGCCCGAGCCCTCCGTTACGGAAGAGGGTCTTGAGTATGGAGAATACCTTCATCCCGGATGCCATGTTCTCCATCCCGATGTCATGACCGTCAGGCAACCGGTATTTGAATCCGCGAGACGCCCATGTCACATCTCCCGGAACAATGCCATTCACCAACTGCATGAATCTGTCCGAAACCTCATCGTCCACCATGGTCTCAATGATCCCTCTGTCATCACGACCCCTGAGCATCATACTGAGATCATCACGATGCCCCGATGGCCACAATATGCTGTGGTCCAGAACGAGTGGGGTATCGTAGTATATTATGCGGGATATCTCCGACAGGTCCCCGGTATGATGAACGGTGTCGTCTGACAGGACCGATATTGAATGTTCGGACCCATTGTATATCCTGATGACACCAGGCGCTTCGGAACCCAGTCTGCGGAACTCCTCGGATGATCCGAAATGATTCATTATGTTACGCTTGACAAGCACCTCTATGAATTCCTCGTCCAACTCACCATCGAGGAGCTGCCTCGCCTTGGTCAGCAGCTGGCTGACCTCCGGACGTGCATTAGCATTCTCGGCCAACATGACCTCCAAGGAATCGAGCATCTCTCCATAATCCCCATAATTGACCAGCGCAGTCTGATGAGAGTTGCGGTCATATCTAGGAAAGTTGAGACGCCTCTGTATCTTGGATATGGTCGTACCGATCTCCTTGTCCTTCTTCCTATCAATGTCGGTCAGGGATTCGACCATGGTGTAAATGGACTTGAGCACTGTACTCTTCCCAACTCCATTGATGCCAGCCAGTACCGTCAGCCCCTCCAGCTCCAGACTGACGTCGGGCAAGGCCCCCACACCGCTCAAAGATACGTGCATATTATCATCAAGGTTAGGCATCGGATGATATAATATTGTATTCAGAGACGAATTCCCATTCTATCCTCGGACTTCCGGGATTGAATCGAACGGGTCCGACAACCTTTTTGCACGCATACGCATCCCGCCCTCATGCCCATGTCAGACGACACCGCCACGATGGATGACCTCAAGGCGATCATCGCGAAGTTCTGCGACGAACGCGATTGGACACAGTTCCATAACAACAAGGACCTCGCGATCGGCATGGTCACGGAGGCGTCGGAGCTCCTGGAGATCTTCAGGTTCAAGGATGAGACCCAGATCGAAGAGCTGATGATGGGGCCCAGACGCGAGGAGGTCATCGACGAACTTGCGGACTCCCTCTACTTTACCATAAGGTTCGCCCAGTTGAACGGGATCGACCTGAGCTCCGCGATGGAGCGGAAGATCGGAAAGAACTCGGCGAAGTATCCGGTGGAGCAGTCCAAGGGATGCAACCTGAAGTACGATGAGTACTGACCTACAGCATCATCCCCTCTATGATGACGGACCGTGCAGGGATATCGAAACCGCCGATGGTCCGAACAGCGGCGCATCTCCACGCATGAAATTCCAGAGGCCATCTGAGAGCCTCCATGAAACGGCTGTCCTGACACGGGACATACCCAGAACAAAAAAAGTCTTTCAGTCATGACACCACCACGTAGATCGAAAGATTCGAGTTGGCATTACTTATGCAATCAGTCCGACTAAATATTACAAATATGCTACCTAAACTGAGGTTTCAACTATGCCCCACAAGAATGACTCCTTAGATGGATGCATTATCATCACTCGTATATTTCCATGTCATGCGTCCACGGAAACGGATTGTACCGTTGAATTTCGGTCAGAAAAGATAGAGAATAATAACAAAAACATCCGCCATAGACTTGCCAAATTAGTTCACATCTCAATCAATGGAGCTATTGATCTGGTGCTTAACATTGCTGCCAAAGATCTGTACAATCTCAGTAAAGCAGTAATATCTTTTGACTACACCTCTGGAGTCTATACCATCTTGCACTACATCACCCCCGAAAAAGTTGCTAAATCACTCGTAAAAACAACTGGCATTAACATCATATATGAGATAGCCCAAAATAAGGATAGATATCAGACAATCATCTGTAAACAAGTTAATGCCTATCTAAAAAGCCGTAAAGGATTGAATAACATGAAAGCCAGAGTTGGCATTCACACGTTTGATGACCTGGTACAATTGTGTAAAGAAGAGCTGAACTGACTGCGTAATTATTATCTTGCCATTACCAGCCAATAATATTCAGATGCATCTTGCGCCATATCAACTCAGATGTTACGTTCCGGAATCCGAAATTCCCGAGTTTGAGCTACGTTAGCGTACCTATAATCCGAGAGTTTGGTTCCCACACGCCCTTATTACAGGGTCGACGAAAAGGGGACAGAACCTACTGACATGGACAACATCGAAGAATCTACAAATTCCGAATATCCAGATAAACACACGGATGGATCCGAGAACTAACTCTAACAACCATAAACTCGGCGGGCTCACTCACTTTCCGCCGGGACCCTCAAACCCTCATTCATTCTGTCCCGTGAAAATCCGATTCCCGATCAGTCCCCACACATGAACGAACATGGCATCCCGACCATGCACTTCCCGCAGACGTCCTCTCCCCTCTCCGCCTCGTTCCCCCTGCACACCGCATCGCAGGCATCCCTGTCAAAACCATCCACCTTCAGTGCAGATACCACACACCTGCGCATGCATGCCCCGCAGGACCCATCCCTCTTGGATAGGCACCTCTCCTCGGTCTCCGGGACATCCGCCGGGACGTCCAGATCAGTGACCAACGAATAGAACCTGCCGCAGCACCCTTTGCGGGTGATCAGCATGTTGTTCATCCCGAACGTCCCGAGACCCGCGAGATGCGCTATATGCCTCTGCGACCAGACGCTGTATGTCGAACCCCTATGGCGTCCCGTGTCCCCCGGGATCCCTGCACGGGACCCTATGGACCTCACTGCAGAGGCAAGACATTCCAGGAGTCCCGCGGACATCCCGTTGGTCTCGTGATAGGAGGATACCCATAAGTCGGAGGGGGCCGTCCCGCGGACATTCGATCCAGAGACCTTCGGGTCGAACGGGACGAACACCGATACCACCACGGTGGCGCCCGGAAGGATGTCGTCGGGCATCAGATGGTCCGGATGGACGGCCATCCTCAGAGGACCGAACGAACGCGCATCCGCGAACCCAATGATGGGCTCATCCCAGATACCGTCCGCATCGTGATCGGAGACGTATTTCGAAGCCGACGCTTCCAGAAGATCGCGGACGGAGCTCATGCTGGACCGAAGAGGATATGGAGAAGAGTGAGTGGTCCCCTTGAGATTCGAACTCAAGACCTCCCGGTTATCAGCCGGGCGCTCCAACCAGGCTAAGCTAGGGGACCGCGCAAATGCCAGGATATTACACTACCATATAAAGCTTTCTGAAACCCAGACATCTGGGCGACCCCCTCTTTTTATCTGCGCTCGTCCTTCCGCAGGACAGATGGAAGATTGCGGATTCACTGAGAGCTCGCCGTTGCTGCCTAGGAAGCTCACGTACCTGCTGGCAGCGCTGTTCGGGGCCACGGTCCTGTTCATGGCCGCGATGGTCGTGTCCGGCATCGGGGACATGCCCGCATGGATGCTATGGACGTCCGCCGCGGTGTTCGTCGCTGTCACCCTGTTCGCGCTCTTCGCGAGACTGGACGTCTCCGTGTCCGACGAGGGCGTGGACGTCATGTTCATCGCTAAAAGGAGCTCCTACCCCCGCGACGACATACTCGACAAGAGGCACGGCGACCTCGAGGACATCAAGAGCTACTCCAATTGGAGCCTCAAGGGCGTGAAGCACACCACCTACTCCCGCGTCGGGGACGAGTGCGGTGTGGCGCTGAAGCTAAAGGGCAAGAGGGTCGTCGTGATATCATCCGCACGCGCAGAGGAGATGTTCCGCTGCGTGCCAACCGAGATCATTGAGGAGGATCGCGATGCCTAACGTCACATTTCACTGGATGAGGGTCCAGACATTCTGCTACGCCACCGAGAGGAAGGATCTCCTGGAGGAGACCATGGAGCTGCTGCTCGGCGATGCCGACGAGTTCTCCGAGGACGAGAGCGAGAGCGAGCACGGGAACACCATGACCATCCTCGAGGCCAAGCTGACCCATCAGAGGCAGTACAGGACGCTGTTCTCCAACCTCGGCAAGGACGTCTGCGACTTCATCATCGAGGATGTCGACAACCGCATCGACGAGGACTGCGTGTTCTACCTGAGGCTGGACAAGCAGAAGGCCGTCCTGGGCGAGTACGTACCGGCACACCACGGCGACGTCATAGCCATCACGGGGAAGGTCCAGTCCCACCCGGCAAGAAAGGAAGTGGCCACCAGGAACCTCAAGGAGTTCCTGGCGGGTTTGGATCATTCGGAGGCTTCCCCGGAATCCTCCGGGCTCTGAACCTCTCTCTTCGAGAACACGCATTCCATGGCCCTGCGGCCCTTCACGGTCTTCACCGTGATGTCCACCTCGCCGCACTCGACGCAGTCCCCTCTCAGGGGGGCCCTGTTAAGCCTGTAGAACACGTATCCCATGACGGAGTAGTCCTCGTACTCCCCGGGATCGAACGTGAACCCGATCTTCTCCGACACGTCGTAAATGTTCGCGACGCCCTTGACGAGCCATGTGCCGTCGCTCTGAGGGGTGATGTCCCTCTGGACCTCGTCGCTCTCGTCCCAGATCTCTCCGACGAGCTCCTCGAGGATGTCCTCGAGCGTGACTATCCCCATGGTCCCGCCGTACGAGTCCAGGACGACGGCGATGTGGATCTTCGTCTTCTGGAAGTCGTTGAATATGGCTGCGATGCTCATCGTCTCCGGCACGTACTTCACGGGCCGGGTGATCTCCTTGATGGAGAACGTCTCCCCATTGTAGGCACGGGAGTAGAACTCCTTCGCGTACACCACCCCGACGATGTTGTCGATGCTGCCGTCGTACACGGGGACCCTGGAGAACCCGGTGTCCGAGATCACCTTCCCGAGTTCCTCGGCCGCGGACGACACGTCCACGGCGATGACATCCATCCTCGGGACGTACACCTCGGACACGGCGGTGTCGTCGAACCTTATGGCGGACTTGATCAGTTCACCCTCGGTCTTCTCGATGACGCCGTCCCCCTCGATCTCATCGATCATGACCTCGAGCTCGTCCTCGGTCATGGCGGTCTGCTCCTACCCGCCGACGCGGTTCCCGATGGCGGACGTGAGCTTCCCGAAGAGCCAGGACAGGGGCGTGAATATTATCTCGATGGCATGGACCGCGCTGACGATCTTCAGGACGTACCTCTCGGGATGCCTCTTCGCCAGGGTCTTGGGCGTGATCTCACCGCAGATCAGGACGACGAGGGTCATGACCACGGTGGACGCGACGGACCCCAGCTCCTGACCCAGCAGGATGGCGAACATCATGGTCGCTATCGATGTTGCGGCGATGTTGACCAGGTTGTTACCGACGAGGATGGTCGTGAGGAACTTGTCATAGTCCTCGAGGATCATGACGGCGCGCTCCGCCCTCTTGTCCCCGTCCATTGCCATTTTCTTGAGACGAACCTGACTCGCGCTGGTGAAGGCAGTCTCACTCATGGAGAAGAATGCAGAACAAGCGACGAGCAGGGCGATGATAACGATATATGCGATAGTCAGAGGGTCGATCATATACGGTCAACACTCTCCGATGTAGCTGTTTTTCGAGCCAATTCCATCAATCCGTACGGTAGCATTCGGCGTATCAGAGATATAATGGTTACGGGAGATGCATCGGCCGCGACTAAATATTTTATAATAAAGGGCACGATTCCGCGGACGGTAGCACAATGCCTGAGATCGTCTATGAAATAGTGGAGAAGATAGCCGTCCTCTCCGAATCCTCCAAAGGCTGGACCAAGGAACTGAACATGATCAGCTGGAACGAGAGGGACCCCAAGTATGACATCAGGGAGTGGTCCCCCGACCATGAGAAGATGGGAAAGGGCATCACGCTCTCCGTCGAGGAGGCCGCGGTGCTGAAGAAGGCCCTCGAGACGAGGGACCTCTGACATCCATCGGGACGATGCCCATGACTGTCACCAACGCCGAATATCTCGAGAGGTTCCTCGAGGACATCGACAGGGTGATGGGAGGCCGTCCCGGAGCCGTCTCCGATGACAGATGGCTCGTAAACAACTACGATCCCGACAAGCTCCGCGTGGTCACACCGTACCTCGACTTCGAGGACCCTCGGGTCCGCGCGGAGGTCGTCACACTTCTCGGCAACGTGCGCGAGCGCGGGGCCTACGACAAGATCCTCAGGATGAGGGACCGCGAGGGCGACCTCGTGTCGATGGCCTGTCTGGGATACCTCTCCACCCTGAGGGAGGATGATGAGGCGGCCCCGTACCTCTTGGACATCATGGACCATGCGCGCGGGGACGAGTTCGTCAATGCGGCAAGGCGCCTCGCAGGCATAGCCAGGTCCAAGGACATGCCCCGGGTCAGGAAGATCTACGGACAGGTCGGGGGATCCATGAGGGACGAGACCCGCGTGGTCATCGAGAGGATCATATCCAGGGATCCGGAGCTAGCCAAGAGCCGCGAGTTCCTCGTGAGCGTCCCCGTATATCCAGACGAGACCAAGTTCGAGAGGTTCCTGGACTCGTCCATCGAGTATCTGGACGTCAGGTACAGGAAGAACGTCCTCCCCAAGGCCGAGATAAGCTCGACCACGTTCAACAACATCGCCCGTGCGATCAAGAAGATGCGCATCCGCCTCTACAACGAGGCCGACAACCTCCAATTCTACGGACCGGACAAGGAGGACCGCTTCCATGAGCTGTCCGGACTCATAAAATGGGCATCGGAGGACATCGGCAGAAAGACGGTCATCGCCTCCGAGTCCCCCGGGAAATCCCGCATGTGTCCCGGATGCGGCGGGATGCTGGTATGCTACAAGGGCATCTGGATGTGCCCGGACTGCGGTGGCGACCTCCGATCGAGCTCTAACCTCTTTTAAATAGAGGAATGAGGATGGGGTCGTAAGGCGTTCGAGTAACCTCCACTCCACACGGAGCGGGAGATTTATTTGGGATACCTTGAACATCAAGGAGTAATAAAGATGGCATACGGAGGTTACAGGGACAACGACAGGCCCAGGGAGTTCTTCAAAGCAGTCTGTTCTGACTGCGGAAAGGAGTGCGAGGTCCCGTTCAAACCCACCCAGGGAAGACCCGTCTACTGCAGGGACTGCTTCAGGAAGCACCAGCCCGCAGACAGGGACAGGAGCAGATACTGAATCTCAAAGGAGGGCCCTCGCCCTCCGAAACCAAACACCTTCGAAACGGATTTCCCTTCTGAGAGGTTCTTGATCCGTCCGGCCGCGGCGGAGAGTCAATCCTTCCTGACATTCCCCTTGTTCACCAGATAGTTGAACGCGTAGACGGAGTAGAAATGGAGGATGCCGAAGCACAGCACCAGTGCCGACACCGCGAGTATTATAAGGATTATTCCGGGCACCGGGTGCCCCATGAGGTATGTAGCGATCCCAGCCAGGAGAACCGCCGCGAACACCACGGTCAGTAGCTGGGTCGTCTTCTTGGTACGGACGAGGTCCATCAGGCAACCCTGTCGCCGGACGTGCTGGATGCGCTCTCGTCCCAGACCTGGACGGACCTGAACGCCCAGAGCGCATTCGCATGCATGTTCTTGCGCTCGAGCATCTCGTTCATCCTCTTCAGTACGGGCCCTTCCGCGACGCGACCCTCCGCGACGACCCTTATCGAATAGCCATCCTTACCCTTCCAGACCAGGAACTCGGCGTTAGGGCACCTCTCCAGATAATGTGAGGTACGGTACATGTACGCCTCTCCGACATAGATCATGCCGTCATCTCCGACGAGGACCGCACCCAGGACTATGGAATGGGGGAACCCGTCATCGGATACCACGGAAAGGACCTTGTTGCTGTCCGGATGCTTCAGCATCTGGAGGACAGGATCTGGAACGGGAATTCCTGCCATCACTCGTCCCTTGCCTTTTTCAGGTTGACGACACCCATTATGATGAAATAGATAGCACCGGTGACGATGAGAGCCAAATATGCTGACATATCCATAAGCTCGAATCCCCCTGCCTGTTATTAAACCTCACGATGCCGGATTGCCGACCATCGGATGGCACCGACTCACTGGTAGCTTGGCCAAAACCTCACTGGCAGTCCGACACCGTAGGGCACTGGACCGGCCTCAGGTGCTGGACGACCAGCTTCAGCTGTCCCTTCTCATAGTACGGGATGGTGGAACAGTCGCACTTGATGTTCGTCCCGGGGATCACCCTGCGCCTGACCGTGTTCTCGGACCTTCCGACATTGATGGTGTTGACCGTGCAATCGCTGCAGGATGTGGTGTTCCCGAAGAGGGAGTAGCACTTCTTCCCAATCACATCGTCGGAGGACATGGCGAAGGCCTTCTCCGCAGCCCTGTTCATCCAGATGATCGTATGCTGGGAGTCATGGATGATTATGATGTCGTCGACGGCGTCAAGGATCATGTTCATGAGCTTCTCGGTGTACAGCTCCTGCTTGTTCACTTCGGATTCCATATTCTGCCCCAATCCGATATGCCAGTCTGGGATATTAAACAGCACTGGGGATCACGTGCCATTGCTCTGGACCTGTCAGCTCGGGTAGATATGATAATGCATTATTTCTACGAATTTCGTAAGAAGAATGATGCTTTTCTAAGGAAAGAGAAGAGTGTGTTTCTTACTTCGAACTCTCTGGAGTGCCATCTTTTTATACGGTAACTTAATTCGGAGGTTTTAATGTGCTACGACGTCGTCATTGTTGGAGCCGGATGTGCCGGTCTGACCGCCGGGATCTATGCCAGGTCTAAGTTGATGAAGACTCTGGTGCTCGACTCGGGACGCGTCGGGGGACAACTTGTCAGCCTGTATCCGGAGAAGGGTATCCACAACTACCCTGGTTTCGAGACGATACAGGCAAGGAAACTGTCCGACAAGCTCTACGCTCAGGCAGAGGCCGCCGAGTGCGAGATCCATGAGAACGAGAAGGTCAGGGAGATCGTGAACGGATGCGAGGAGATCATCGTCACCACCGACGTCGCCGAATACCATACCAAATCCGTGATCGTCGCCATCGGGATGGGAAGCTTCAAGCCCAAGAAGATGGGATGCCCCGGAGAGGATGAGCTTTTCGAGAAAGGCGTCACGTACATCCTCCCGGTCAAGGAGGAGCTGGTCGGGAAGAAGGTCACCATGTTCGGAGGAGGGAACAGTGCCATCGACATGGCACTCATCGCCGATTCAGTGACGGACACCACCATCATCCACAGGAGGCCGGAGTTCAGGGCCGACGAGTCCACGGTCAACCACCTCATGGAGAGCGACATCAGGACCATCATGAACGCCAACCTCGTCTCCATCAACGGTACGGACCACGTGGAGTCCGTGACGATCTCCGTCGACGGGAAGGAACAGATCATCCCGACCGACCTCGCCGTCATCAACATAGGCATCTCCGCCGACCTCGAGGACCTCGGGACATGGGGGCTGGAGCTCAACGACGACGGTCTCGTGAAGGTCGACTTCGACATGACCACCAACAGGCCCGGCATATTCGCCTGCGGGGACGTCATCAGCTACCCCGGGAAGGTCAAGCAGATCACCACGGCCATGGGAGAGGCGACCACCGCCGTCCTCATGGCATACAAGTTCGTTAAGAAACCCTATTGGGCGGACAGCTGCAAGCAGTGAGTCCGAAACCCCTTCCTCCTTTTCAAAGGCGGGATTCCCGCCGGATCCCTTCGTGTGTGTTTCGATTCGATACTATTCTCAATTTGATAATATTATATACACGAGATAATTCCAATATTCAGATAATATGGATACCGAGACTCTCGTACGCTGCTTCAACAGCGTGCCCAAGGCGAGGATCATCGCGGTCATGGTCTACAAGGGGGACATGACATCCAAGGAGATCATAGAGTCCCTGCCCGACATCTCCCAGGCCACACTCTACAGGTCCATCGGCCAGATGGAGGAGGATGGGATACTGGAGGTGGTCCGCGAGGAGAAGAAGCGGGCCATAATCGAGAAGACGTACTCGTTCGAGAAGGTCCGCAGGGAGCTGGCCAGGATAGTGGAGGATGAGAACGACAAGGACGCGTTCTACGCCATCATGGCATCGTATCTCCTGGTCATGCTGGACAAGTTCAAACGCTACTGCTCCAGCGAGGATGCCAACATCCTGAGGGACGGAGCGGGGATCGCCGGCATAGCGCTGTATGCCACGCCCCAGGAGCTTGACGACATCGCCCTGAGGATATCACAAATCTGCGAACCGTACAGCAAGCGCACGTCGGCGGAACAGCAGGCGTACATCGCATCGATAGTGGTTACCCCTCCCGAGAAGGAGGCCCGGGACGATTGGGAGGACGGGACATGATACTGAGATACTTCGACAGGAAGGACTGGGCGCTCACTGGCGTGTGCGTGGTCCTGATCGCACTCCAGGTCTACCTGGACCTGGAAATACCGGACTACATGTCCAAGATCACCACCATCATGACCACCGGCGGCTCCATCGACGAGGTGCTGTCCAACGGCGGTCTGATGCTGGTCTGCGCACTTCTCAGCCTGGTCCTGTCGTTCATCGTCGGTTTCATAGCCGCAGGCATCGCGGCCTCGCTGTCCAAGCGTCTCCGCGACCTTCAGTTCTCCAGGGTGGAGTCGTTCTCCCTGGAGGAGATGAACAGGTTCTCCACATCCAGTCTGATCACCCGTTCCACCAACGACATCACCCAGGTCCAGATGGCGGTCGCGATGGGCCTTCAGGTCACCATCAAGGCGCCCATCATGGCAGTGTGGGCGATCACGAAGATCGCCGACAAGAACTGGGAATGGACCCTGGCCACGGCCGTGGTCGTCGTCCTGATGGTCGCCCTCATCGGGATCCTGATGCTCTATGTCGGTCCGAAGTTCAAGAGGATCCAATGGCTGACCGACGACGTCAACCGTGCGACCCGCGAGAACCTTACCGGGGTGCGCGTGGTGCGCGCATACAACGCCGAATCCTATCAGGAGGAGAAGTTCTCGGAAGCGAACAGGAACCTCACGGATACGAACCTGTCAGCCAACCGTGCGATGGCGATAATGTTCCCATCGATGAGCGCACTGATGAACGGCCTCTCGCTGGCGATCTACTGGATCGGGGCCCTCCTGATATCCTCGGCCGGGGCGATGGAGAAGTACATCCTGTTCTCGGACATGATCGTGTTCTCGTCGTATGCGATGCAGGTCGTGATGGCGTTCATGATGATGATCGTGATCTTCATGATCCTCCCCAGGGCCGTGGTATCCGCCAGACGCATCGAGGAGGTCATAGGGACCGAGCCCTCCATCGTGGACGGAGGGGGCCGCGAGGGGACTCCGGGAATGGAAGGGACCGTATCGTTCAGGAACGTGTCATTCACATATCCCGGGACCACGGAGAACACACTGTGCGACATATCGTTCGAGGCCAGGAAGGGGGAGACCGTAGCATTCATCGGTTCGACCGGCAGCGGGAAGACCACACTCGCCAACCTGATACCCAGGTTCTACGATGTGACCGAAGGGTCCGTGATGGTCGACGGGAGGGATGTCAGGGAATACGACCTGGATGCCCTCCGCGGGAAGATCGGATACGTCCCGCAGAAGGCGTTCATGTTCGCAGGGACCGTCGACTCCAACGTCAGATATGGGAGCGACTCCGACAAGAGGACCAGGGAGGAGGTCCGTAGGGCCATATCCATCGCCCAGGCCGCGGAGTTCGTAGACAGGCTGGAGGGAGGCACCGGAGGCGAGGTCACTCCCGGAGGGACCAACTTCTCCGGAGGGCAGAAGCAGAGGCTCTCCATAGCACGCGCGGTCTGTCGCGACCCGGAGATCTACATCTTCGACGACTCGTTCTCCGCACTGGACTACAGGACCGACAGGGCCCTCAGGGAGGCCCTGCGCAGGGAGACGGCCGGCGTGACCACGCTGATAATAGCGCAGAGGATCGGAACGATACTGGACGCGGACCGCATCATAGTGCTGGACGACGGTCACGTAGCGGGCATCGGGACCCACAGGGAGCTGCTGGAGAACTGCCCCGTGTACCTGGACATAGCCCGTTCGCAACTTTCCGAGGAGGAGCTGATGCAATGAACCGCGGAAAGAAGCATGAGAGGACCGAGGGGATGAGCCTCGACAAGGCCGAGGATTTCAAACTTGCCTGGAGCAAGCTGTTCGGATACATCGACAGGTACCGCATACCGTTCATCGTCGCATTGGTCTTCTCGGCCGTCGGCACCATAATGTCCCTGGTGACGCCGGACATTCTGAAGCAGATCACGGACCTGATCACCGTAGGTCTGACCGGCACGATGGACCTGGACAGCATAGCCAGCATCGGAGTGACCCTGATCGTCATCGTGGCCATCGGATGCGTGCTGATGTTCCTCGAGACGTACATCCTCGCCACAGTCACCCAGAGGACGGCATCGAACCTCCGCAGGGACATATCCCGGAAGATCAACAGGCTCCCCCTCGGATACTTCGACAGCACGACCACCGGGGACGTGATGAGCCGCGTGACCAACGACGTGGACACGATCGGCCAGGCCATGAACCAGAGCATAACCACCCTGGTCTCCGCGGTGACCATGCTGATCGGGTCCTCGATAATGATGGCCATAACGAACGTGCCGATGATGGTCACGGCTATCCTGTCCTCTCTGGCGGGATTCGCGCTGATCGCGATCATCATGTCACGCTCCCAGAAGTACTTCGCCATACAGCAGAGGGACCTCGGAGCGATGAACGGGCATGTGGAGGAGATCTACACCGGTCATCTCGTGGTCAAGGCATACGGCGGGGAGGTCAACGCCAAGAAGAGGTTCGACGAGATCAACGACAGTCTGTTCAGCAGCGCATTCAGATCCCAGTTCCTCAGCGGACTCATGATGCCCCTGATGAACTTCATCGGGAACTTCGGATACGTCATGGTGTGCATAGTCGGAGCCGTGCTCGTCCTGAGCGGGGACATCTCCATAGGGGTCATAGTCGCGTTCATGCTCTATGTGAGACTGTTCACCCAGCCCCTGTCGCAGATCTCCCAGGCGGTGGTGTATATGCAGTCCACCGCGGCCGCCTCGGAGAGGGTCTTCGCATTCCTGGAGGCGAACGAGATGGAGGACGAGTCGTCCAAGACCGCCGTGCTCACCGACGTGAAGGGACATGTCGAGTTCAAGGATGTGCGCTTCGGATACCTTCCCGACAAGGAGATCGTGCACGGGTTCTCCGCCAACATAGAGCCCGGACAGAAGGTCGCCATCGTCGGACCCACGGGTGCGGGGAAGACCACGATAGTGAATCTCCTGATGAGGTTCTACGAGGTGAACAGCGGTGACATCCTGATCGACGGGGTGTCAACGAAGGACATCACACGCTCCAACGTGCACGACCTGTTCTGCATGGTTCTCCAGGACACGTGGCTCTTCGAGGGCACCATGAGGGAGAACATCGTGTACAGCAAGCCCGACGTCTCCGACGAGAGACTGGACGAGGTGTGCAGGGCGGTGGGTCTCAAGCACTTCATAGAGACCCTTCCCGAAGGGTACGACACGAACATCGGCGACGGGTCGTCCCTGTCCGTCGGTCAGAGGCAGCAGGTCACCATCGCCCGTGCGATGATAGAGAACGCACCACTGCTGATCCTCGACGAGGCAACGAGCTCGGTGGACACCAGGACGGAGAAGGCGATCCAGGATGCGATGGACAAGCTGACGGAAGGGCGCACGTCGTTCGTGATAGCCCATCGTCTGTCCACCATCCGCAACGCGGACCTGATACTCGTCATGAAGGATGGGAACATCATCGAGCAGGGGACGCACGACGGACTGCTGTCGAAGGGCGGGTTCTACTCCGACCTGTACAACAGCCAGTTCGACAACGACGCCGAATGAGCGGGGTCCGGTCGCGACGGCCGGATCCCGGAAACCCCTTAACGGCGGCCGTCACCGGCATCGGGATGCAGCCATGGTGGACCGCGGGTAGAAGGACGGGATAATTGTCATATATGGGAAAATGGCGGGCGAGCCGCCGTTTTGTGCCGATCACTCGACAATGGCGCAGGCGGGACACTCGTCGATGCATGCCCCGCAGTCCACACATTTATCGCCGAGAATGACGGCGACATCCTCGATCAGGATGGCATCCTGAGGGCACACATCGGAACATGCGCCACAGGCGACACATTCACTCGCTTTTACAGTAGGCATCTTTACGACCTGGTTCAGAATCGGTACGGAAGATGATATACGTTTGTCTGGACGCCTGAGGACATCGATGGTGAACCGGGGTCGATGGACATGGCGTGGGATGAGAATGCCCCGAGGACAAAATGGTTTGGGTGAGGCCGGGGCGTGCCCGGCCCCGGGATCACTGGGTACCGTCTCCCAGCTTGTGCTCCCTGTCGAGGACCTTCAGGTGCTCCATGTCGTCGTATCTGAACCTCTGGAGGTTGTTCTGGAAGGTCTTGTCGGCGGGCATGAGCTTCTTGACGGTCTGCATGAGCATGCTGCCCATGGACATGAGGGTCTTGTTCATGTCGACCCCGAACCTGGTCATTCCGCTGGTCACGTGACCGGGGTTGACGATGTCGCGGGGATCGAGGTTGGTCTTGAGCTGCCTCAGCTTCCTGGCGGTCTCATGGGTGTGGATCACATCGGTCATCCATGCGAAGAACACTCCGAACCCGGTTGTCCTTCCTCCGTACCTTGCGGCAACGTCGCCCAGGTAGAAGTTGAATCCGAATGCGAGCATCCCGAGGAGCTGCTCATCGTCCTTGAAGTAGTAGGGCATCCAGAGTGCGGTGGACCTGTCGACCATGACACCGATGACCCCTCCGGCCTCCATCTTCATCTCCTTGAATCCGGTGTAGCAGTCGTCGGAGAACTGTCCCCAGTTCACTGTGGGCACGATGACCTCGGCGGGGATCTCCCCGACTCCGACCTTCCTTGCCCTGAACTCGTAGCACCTCTCCTCCCACTCGTGCTCGGCGATCTCGTTGGCGAGCTTCCTTCCGCCGGCGGCCTCGGCCATGGCGGACACCGCGGCCTCCTCGAGGTCGTTGTGCTTCTCATCGCCCTGGAGGGTGACGAGCCAGAGGTTCTTCACGTCGGGGGCGTGGACGCCTGCCCTGTGCTGGTTCTGGAAGTGCATGTAGTCGGACCAGGCGACGTGCAGGGGCCTGACGGACGGGTGGGCAACGAGGGCCTGCATGGGTCCGTCGATGTCCTTCAGGTTGTCGAACTCGTATGCGAGGCACCTGACCTCTCCCATGGGGTGGATCCTCATGGTGAAGGTTCCGATGAATCCGAGTGTCCCCTCCGCTCCGGAGAAGAACTGGTTGAGGTTGAAGGATGCGCGGTAGGATCCGAGGTCGTCCCATCCGGTGGTGACGACGGAACCGTCGTCCACGACGACCTCCGCGTTCAGGACGTTCTCCCTGGCGGAGCCGTACTTGTAGGACCCGATACCCATTCCATTGGTGGAGTACCATGCTCCAATCGTGGCGGAGGGGAACGAGGAGGGGTAGGAACCGATGATGTAGCCCTTCTTCATGCAGGCATCGAGGAGCCTCTTCCACGTGCATCCCGCCTGGACCTTGACGTACAGGCTCTCCTCGTTGATCTCGAGGATGTTGTTCATCTTGGAGGGCATGTCGAGGACGATACCTCCGGACGTGGGCATGCACCCTCCGAGTCCCCAGGACGAGTTGCCCCTGGGGACCACGGGGATACCGTTGTCATGCGCGAGCTTCACGACGGCGGACATCTGGGCGACGCTCTCGGGCCTGACGATGACGTCGGGGATGTTGTTGAACGCTATCCCGGCCTCCTTGGGGAGGGGAGCCATGTCCTTGCAGTACAGCAGCTTGTCCATGGCGGACGTGGTGACGTTCTTCGCACCGACGATGTCCTTCAGGGCATTGATGATCTTCTCGTCGACCTTCTTGGAGAGCTTGACCTCCTCGACATCTGCACCGAGGAATCCGTTCTCGATCCTCTTGATGTACCTGTTGGTGGCCTCGTCCCTGTACTTGCTGGGACACCTGATGCTGGACCTTCCTCCGAACTCCGCGGCTTTGTCGGCGGCGGCCTCGTACTTATCCTCTCCCACATCACCGGTCAGCTTGATGCATGCGGTGCTCTTGTCGGGGATGTTACCGGCGACGTTGAACTCGGCGATCTCCTTGGCGGCAGCCACGTAGGCGTCCATGTTCTTCAGGGGGACGTACATGGTGACCGCGTCGGGGTTGACGCATGCACCGCTCCTGATCCCGCCGAACTTCTCGTCGGCGACGCACTGGTCGGCCTTGGCGGCACCGATGTCCGCCATGAGGGCGTCCATCATCTGGATGTCGAGGTCGACGAACTCCTCGTCGCCCTGGAAGGCCATGACCGCCAGCTTGCCGTTGAATGAGATCTGGAGGGGCCTGACGGATGCCTCGTGGCCGATCTTGAGGAACGCGGCCTGCATGGTCGCGCAGTCGGGGAACTCGTAGGCGACGGCCTTGGTGACGCCCTTGGGGATCATCTTGAACGTGACCTCGGAGACGATCGCGAGCCTTCCGGAGGAGGCGACGATGGTCTGGATGAGGTTGAATCCACTCATGTAGTACCCGATGTCATCGAATCCGGTGACCAGGAGACCTCCGGCGGAGTCGACGGCGCAGACGTTGTAGACGCTGTCCTTGACGGTCCCGTACTTGTAGGAACCGATGCCTGCCTCCTCGGTGTAGATCCAGTCCTCGACGGTGGCGTCCTCCCCTGCAGGGATGACCCCGAGGGTGAACCCTGCATCGTCGACGGCCTTCATCAGAGCGGTGATCTTGCATCCCGCCTGGGCCTTGACGGTCATATGGACAGTGTCGACATCGATGATGCCGGCCATCTCGGACATGTCGATGAGGACGGCTCCCTCGGTGTGGGTGCCCTTCCTGGACAGGGGGGAGACCGTGATGCCGTTGGACGTCGCACTGGCGATGACCTTGCCGAGCTCCTCGTTGTTCGCGGGGGTGACGATGACCGCACCCTCCTCGTTCCTGATCTTGGAGTTTCCGATGAGGGACGCGATGTGCTCGATCTCCTCGGAAGATACCTGTTTCTCAGTCGTTGCGCACTTCATTTGATGAACCTCCGCACTACAGCGGTGTTAACGGAGTCGCGAAGGTCATCTCTCATTATAATGGTTTCTCGCTCAGAAAAATAATTAGAATAAATGAGATAAATCATGATCCCGGAAAATGCTGGGTGAACTGTGCCGACATATCCGACAATATCATTTTTTATCATTGTTTGGACCGACGGAGAAAAGCTCGAACGGCACGAGGCCCGCCCTGTCCTCCAGATCCTCCAACGCGGCCGCGTCCGTACGGAAGAGATGGGTCCGGCACCTGCAGTCCGAGCATCCGAAGCCGGGGGCGAAAGGCTCCATCCCGCACTCCTCCGCCATGCGCGCGAGCTCGCACTCGGGTACGAAATCGGGATAAGAGACGAAGGCGCGGACCCATGACGCGTTCACCGTGAGGTAGTCCGCATGCCACCTGAGCCTCTTCTCCCCGAGGATGTGCCTCGACACCCTCTGGTCTATCCCTCCCATGGCGCTGCCCGTGTAGCAGTACAGCCCCTCCGGGAAGGTAATGGTGCCCAGGGCGCCCACCCGTATGTCCAAGCAGGCGTCCAGGGCGATTTCCAGAACGTACGTTCCCTTGCGGATCATTCGCCTCTCTTGCGGTCCATGTCCTCTACCTGGGAGCGGGTCCTGATGCGGACGACGATGCTGCTGTCGTCGATCTTGGACGGGGATATGTCGGCGATCTCCCCGAGCTTCCTGCCGTAGATCTCGACGTTCTCCAGGTACTCCCTGTGCTCGGCATAGGGGATCTTGATCCTCAGGCCGTCGAGGTGTATGACCATCGGCGCAGGCCTGAGGCACATGTTGATGGGCTCGTAGCTCTCGAGCAGGGTCTTCACGTCCGCAGGCTGGACGTAGAGCGGGTCCTCCTCCAGGCTGCGCTTCTTGTCCTTGAGGATCCTCTCCAGGGCATCGACGATCTCGTCGAGCTTCGCCCTCTCGTCCGGGGACCTCATCCTGGAGGCCTTGCGCCCGACACCGGACACGATAGCATCGCAGGTGTCGTCCACGCCCTCCGGATGGGGGCCGGACACCAGCAGCGTCGGGACATGGATGTCCCTCATGAGCTCGGCCTTCGTCTCCACGCAGCTCTTGAAGTTGCCCATCATGAAGATCGCGGCGTCGTACTCGTCTATTATGCACCTCTCGGTCATGGATATCTGGGAGGTCGCCTTCCCGCGGCCCCTGGCCATTCCCATGACGACGGTGACCGCCCCGTACCTCCTCAGGATCTCGGCGATGTCGCAGATCGGATGGGGCATGTGGTGCCTCCCCAGAGTGGGGCCGACGACGGCTATCTCCGTGCCCGCCAACGGGACGCTCCTCACCTCCCCTCCGATGTCGCGGCACACCGCCTCTACGGCGGCACGGTCCTCCTCGGGGACGGACATGACCACGGTGAGCATCTGGGAGCTGCGGTTCTTCTGCAGGACGACACCGCCGACATCGTCGATGATCTCGTACAGCTCGTCCGAACGGTACACCCCTCCGTCATACATCAGGACCTCAAACATCTGCGGAACCTCCCATCGCAACATGCTCCTTCCTTCCCTCGTCGATCATCTCGGCGGTGAGGAGCTCCTCCGTCGCGACGACGGTTATCACATTGCCGGTCATCAGGGTCTTCCTGTTCTTGATCCCCTCGGGCATCGTCCTCCACAGGGCGCCCATGATCTCCCTCCTGTCCTCCTCCCCGGAGGACACCACCAGCGATGCCACGTCGGGCTCGGAGGCACCCTTCACGTCGAGGTCGAACCTGGTCTGCTGGACGACGTTCTGCCTCCCGTACCTGGAGAAGAGCATCTCCAGTATGTCCGGGGCGTAGCGCTCCTCGGTGATCGTCACATGAACTCCGCCGACATCGGTCCTGACCGTGGAGACGTCTCCTACGGTCTTGGGACCCGGGGCGGCCTTCAGGACGATGGAGAACAGGAACAATGGGACGTCCGGACGGAGGGTCAGCCTCACCCTGTCGATGAGGACGGCCTTGTTCAGGTCGCTCATGATCTCATCGAACAGCTTGGCGTAGGCGTCCCTGCCGTACTGGTCGTCACCCACTATCTGTATGTCCATCGGCATCCCTCACAGGAATCCGGAGCTCAGCAGAGCGCCGCCCACGGCACCGATGTACTGGGAGTCGGGAGGGACGATGGGCTTCTCGCCGAGGACCTCCCCGACCTGAGTGACCAGACCGGATATCAGCGACGTCCCGCCGACCTGGATGATGGGGCGCCTGACATCGATCTCCTGGAGCTGCTGCTCGTACACCTGCTCGGCGACCGAGTGGCATGCTGCCGCGGCCACATCCTCGAAGCTCTTCCCGTCACCCAGTGTGGTGACGAGGTCCTGGATACCGAAGACCGAGCAGTAGGAGTTCATCTTCGCGTTACGCCAGTTGCCCTTGTCGGCGAGGGCGCCGAGCTCGGTGACGTCGATCTTGAGCCTCTTGGAGGTCATCTCGAGGAACCTTCCGGACGCTCCGGCGCAGATCCCTCCCATGGTGAAGTTGTCGGGGACCCCGTCCCTGACGGTGATGGCCTTGTTGTCCATACCGCCTATGTCAATGATGGTGGCCTCGCCCTTCTGCTTGTCCGCAAGCCAGACGGCACCCTTCGAGTTGACGGTGAGCTCCTCCTGCACCAGTTTGGCATTGAAGTGCTGGCCGAGGGTGAACCTCCCGTACCCGGTGGTCCCGATGGCCTCGATGTCCTTCATCTCCACGCCCGCCATCTTCATGGCGTTGTTGAGTACCTGGGTGGCGGACGCGACGACGTCCCCGGACGGCGTCCAGTCCTTCCCTATGATCTTGTTGTTCTCCATGATGACGGCCTTCGTCGTCGACGACCCGGAGTCGAGACCGGCGGTTATCCCGGTCTGCCTCTCCCTGGCGAGGAGCTCCTTCCTGGACACGATGGTCACCAGGGCCTCCATCCTCGTGAGGAGCTGGGATGCCTTGAGCCTCTCTGTGAAGGAGTATGTGACCACGGGGAGCCTGGTGTGCTCCTGGATGAACCTCCTCAGCTCGTTCCTGACGAGCGCGGCCTCGGCGCACCTGAAGCATGTGCTGATGAACACCGCGTCCGCATCGTACCTCTCGTCGGCAAGGGCGGCCGCCCTCGCGATCATCAGCTTGAGCTGGGGCGAACGGGGCGAGAATCCGAACCTCTTCACCGCGTCGTCGATATCGGCCGCGGACACGTCGGGATACACGATCTTGGCCCCGACGGACCTTGCCGCCTTCTCGATCTCGTACTGGACACTGCTGTATTCGGTTCCGCATGAAAGCTGTGCGATCTTGATGGTCATTGAAGTCCCTCCAGGAATTCCTTTGTGCGCGCGACGAAATCGGTGGCCTGGGCCTCGTCCTCGGGATAGTTGACGTTCAGCACGGGGATGCCGCGCCTCTTGATCAGGTACTTCACCATGATGTTGGACCTCTCGCATCCGACGCATCCGAAGCTGTAGGGGCAGTCGTCCATGATGATCGCCGCATCGGCCTCCTCGATCATGGGACCCCAGAGGGCCAGCCTTCCCCTGATGCCCGAGGGCACCTCGACCCCCGCGTACTTGAGTCCCTTGACGACATCGTCCAGGGTGACGTTCATCGGAGGCATGTCGACCTCCAGGTTGTCAACCTTCTCCTGAATGGCAGCCATGGCACTGAGCGGCTCGTGTCCGAACCTCTCCACAAGGTCGAAGAGCACAAGGCTGTTAGGTGGATCTATGAAAATCTTCATCGCTGCGCCTCGCAGATCTTTTTGAAGTCGTTTACGGGAAGACGTTTCTTCTCCACGGGCTCGATCTTGCCGGCCCCGCGGCCGACCTCCTCCAGGCCGTGCTGTATCTTGGAAAGCAACGCCCACTCCTCCTCGAGCTGGGCGTATCCGGGCCTGGTGCCGTGCTGCGCCCTGCATCTGACTGGGTCGCTGCACCTGTATGCCCTGATCTTGGAGAACACCTCGTTGGGATACCTCTCCCTTACCCTGGAGAGGACCTCCCTGGCCACCGCCGCCGGGGCCTCGATCAGGCACCCGTAGCAGGTCTCCTTGACGATCACCTCCATCCCGAAAGAATGGACCATGCGGACCAACTGGTCCGGCGTGAGCATCGAGCTCGGCGATATCATGAGCAGTCTTGTCTCTCTTTCTGCGCTCACAGCTCTTCCTCCGTTATATAGATCGTATCATCCTCGTTCAGGTCCTTCATGAGCCTGTCCAGGTCATCCTCGAACCTTCCCACGATGTTGGTACCGTATCCCTCCTCGCCGGTGGGACCGTAGTCCTTGCTGTCCTCCAGCCTTATGCCGATCAGACCGCGATGGGGCCTGGCCTGATTGGTCAGACCGATGTCGCCCCTCTTGACCTTCTTGAACGGGTCCTGGGGGTACAGGTTCTTGCCGCGGTCCTCGTCGCCGTAGAACGTCACCATGGGGAGACCCTCGAACGTGAACTGGACCTTCAGGATCCCGACCGGCTTGTGGCTGAGCCCGGTGACCTTCCTGAAGTATCCCGCGCTGATGCGGTCCTTGTCCGTCAGCTTGACCCTGAACACCCTGTCCCTGGGGACCCCGAACAGCTCCACCTCGCCGGCGTCCAGCGCCTCGAGGGTCCTCTCCGGGCTCTGCTCGACGACGATCGCATCGTCCGATGCGTCCCCGGTGCGCCTGACCTTGATGCCGGCATCCGCCAGGAACCTCTCCCCCTCGGCCTGGGTCATGCCGACCGCCAGGATGCGCGGGGGGTCCGTGACGACGGTCAGCCTGTCCCCCTTCCCGACGTACGAGAGGAGCGCCATGCCATTGTACACGGCACCGGCGTTGTTGTGGGACTCCGACAGCTGGCGCCTCTGCCTGTACATGTACAGACGGCCCTTCCCGAGGCCGTCGTTCCTGACGGTGACGGCTCCCGATTCCCTGACCACGACGTCCTCCACGGGGATCTCCACGTCCAGGTCCTCCGAACATGCGGCGAAGCTGCCGGTGCTCTCGGTGACCTCTATGCTCCCCTTCCCGGACAGTATGAGCGCATGCTCCGCGGAGACCGGGGACCTGCGGTCGAGCCTGAGTCCCATGTACGTCTCTATGCGGTACCCGTCCTCGAGACGGAACGACAGGTCGTCCGTGACCTTCACGTTCTCGCTGCTGGTCTCGGACATCAGGGGGCGGACCGACAGTATGCCGTCACCCTCGCGGATCTCGTCCAGGATGTGCCTTCCCACCGTGATCCTCCCGATCACCGCCTTCCCGGCGCCGTACGAGCCGGTGTGGTTGTCCCTGGCGATCATGATGTACGTCGTATGGTTGTCGAAACCCCCGAGGGCCAGGAAACAGTCGTAGGTCTTGTAGAAGTACGACTCCCTGTCCACCTCCATGTCGGTGGGGAAGCTTCCGAACGAGACGATGTTGTGCGTCACCCACCTCGAACTGATGCCGCTCATCCTGTCGAGGTTGCTCTTCCATATCTCCGCCTCGGGGCTCTCGTTGAGGCGGAGGACCATCCTTCCCCTGGGCGTCTCTATCTCGAAGTCACGGGTCTCCGTGACGAGCCTCTCCTCCGAGAGATGGACCGCGATGAGTGATCCTTTCACGTAGGGCTCGCCGGCAATGGCGGTCTTGAGGGTGGATCCCGCCTTCAACGTCTTCTCGACACCGTTGACGAGGACCTTCATCTGGAACCCTCCGGCAGCATCGACTGTACCTTCGAGACGATCTCGTCCAGCTTGTCCTGGGTGCATGTCACTCCCCTGACGACGCCGGTGACGATCTCCACGATCTCGCCCTTGGTCTGGATCTTGTCATCGGGGGGCATCACCTTGGACGTCTTCACCCCGATGGCGGCGAAATCCTCGTAGTCGACGGGACACTGCGCCACGATTATGGCAGGTATGTTCACGTTCCTTAGGATCAGCCTCGCCTTGTAGATTATGTGAAGGCGCACGTTGCCCAGGTGGATCAGCGCGACCTTGAACTGCTGTATGCGCTCGACCTCTATCGGGTCCAGTCCGAAGTACGACCCGGTGGTCATGTCGGGGGCATCGGCCGGGACGCCCGAGCCTGCGTTCACGACCAGGACGCTGGTGTCTATGCCCTCCTCCCTCAGCGCGTAGGTGATCTCGCACACCGGCTTGGTGATGTGCCTGCGACCAGGACCCATGGCTATCGCCACGACGTCCCTGCCGGACTCGGAGATGGTGGCCCTCATGGCCAGCCCGCCCCCGACACCGAGCCCCATGGACTCCCTGCACTCGACGAAGCTGAGGTATCTCCCCATCTTCTGCTTCATTCATTCACCTTCGGGAACGGGCTCCATACCGAATTCCTCGAGGACCTCCTTGGGATCCCCGAGTGTGACGACCTTGCCTCCCTTCATGAATGCGGCCCTGTCGCAGCAGTTCATGACGAAGTCCATGTCGTGACTGACGACCAGGAAGGTCTCGCCCAGGGTCTCCCTCGCACGGATGACGGATTTCGCGATGATCGTCTTGGTGATCGGGTCCATCGTACCGGTGGGCTCATCGAGGACGATGATCCTGGGCTCCTTGATGAGGACCTGTGCGAACGCGATCCTCTGCTGCTCTCCGACGGAGAGCGAATCGGGGTACGCGTAGAGGATCTTCTCCACGTTGGCCTTGTCGAACCCCACGCTGACGAGGACCTGGATGGCCTTTATCTTGGCGAGCTCCGCAGGCATCTTCATACCGATGCACGTGCTCAGGTTCTGAAGGACCGTGTCAAACGGATACAGGGTGTACTCCTGGTGCAGGAACCCGATGTACGGCGTGGCCCTTCCCTTGCCCATGAACCCGCTCTCGGACATGTCGACCCAATCGTCCCCGATCTTGATCTTCACGGACCCGGACGTCACGGGGCTCATTCCGGCGATCATCCTGGATGTGGTGGTCTTGCCGGCTCCGGAATATCCGACCAATGCGAAGATCTCCCTCTCCTTTATGTCGAACGACACGCCGTCGACCGCCTTGACGACCCCTCTGACGACCGAGAAGTAGTGCTTCTTGGCGTCGTCGAGGACTATGAGCGGGTCTCCGAGGATGCCCTCCTTCTTGGTGGCATCGAAGCGGTAGTCCTTCATGAACGTCTGACACACGGTGGACGGGGCGCCCTGACAGGTCGTCTTTCCGGCGTCCAGGAGGACGGCGTCGTCCGCCATCCTCTCGATGGCCTCGGGCCAGTGGGATGCGAACACCATGCAGATGCCCTTGCTCCTGACGTAGTTGACGAGACCGTCGTGGACGATCTCGGCCGTGGTGGGGTCCAGGGTCCCGGTGGGCTCATCCGCGAGGAAGAACAGCGGCTCCTTCGCCAACTGCCTGGCCATGACGACCCTCTGCTTCTCCCCTCCGGACAGGTCCCTGGCGATGTGCGTGGTCCTGTGCGTCATGTTGACGAGCTCGAGCAGCTCGATCGCACGGGATGTCCTGACATCCCCGGTGATGTCGGCGGGGATGGCCTCCATGACATTCTCGACGACCGACATGTCACCGAAGAGGGCGAACGTCCTCTGGAGCATGATCGCGATCCTGGACTTGACGGCCTGCCTGAGGGGGTCGTCGGACTTGAGGGACCAGAAGTCGACCGCGAGGGTCTCGGTCTCCCCGCCGCATCTGGAACACTCCTTCCCTTTGAACGGGAGGTCCAGGTTGCCGCACTTGCAGCAGCGGTTGACGTTGTAGATGACGCGTCCTTTGTCCGGAGCGTACTCCTCGCTTCCCCTGAGCATATGGATCAGGACACTCTTTCCTGCGGCGCTCTTACCGATCAGACCGAGGATCTTGCCGGTGGACAGCCTAGCACTGAAGTTATCAAGAACGCAGTTCCCGTTGAAGGACTTGGAGACATTCTCGATCACAAGAAGTTCAGCCAACTCTTGAGCCATAGTTCAGCCAAACCCTTGCCCCATATAAACCCATCCGAGCGCGCGCGCAATCTATTGGGGTGTTAACCCCGTTGAATTTCAGTGCTGGATATGTGCGGAAACATTGTTTGCAATATGATGTGGCTATCAGAATCTTTTATAAATTGGATGAATGATGAATCCATCCATGATGCAAAGGGCCAGTCGCTTGGGAGGGCCGGTTCCCAAATTCAACGACTACCACATATGGAAAGCACTCGAATGCCTCGACTCGGAGAATCCGGTAGGCAGGAAGAAACTGTCTCAGCCTCTCGGCATCGGCGAAGGAAGCACGAGGACGATCCTGTCGCAGCTCCAGGAACAGGGGATGATCACGATCGGGAAGAGCGGGATCCTGCTGACGGAGCGCGGTGTCAACTTCAAGAAGACGTACCACATGGACGTCGCGGACGTCAGCATAAGCGACCTCACCATAGGCGACAAGGACTGCGCCGTACGCGTGCCCAGACGCGCCAAGGACGTCAAGTTCGGATGCGAGGAGAGGGATGCCGCCATCAAATCGGGGGCGACCGGGGCTACGACCCTGATCTACACCGATGGCGGCCTGGTGTTCCCCGGATCGGACTATCCGGTAGAGACGGACATAGCCAGCAAGGTGCTGTCGCTCTTCTCCCTGAAGAACGACGACGTCGTCATCATAGGCACCGGACCCACCCGGGAGATAGCGGAGATCGGCGCCGTCACCGCAGGGCTCACCATAATGGGCGGCCTTCAGTTCAACCGTGACCTGAGGGACATAATGACCCCCAAGAACTCGGGCAACGAGCTCATATCCCTCGCATTCGCGATCCATGACCTCGTGGGGGGTCTTCCGGTATGTGCCAAGAGCAGGGACAACCTCGGGATCAGGATAGAGAACGGGGCGGTCATCGACAACGCTTACACGGGACAGGTCCTTGAAGAGGTAATAAATGTAGGCACCACAATCCGCAAGATCGCGGTCTCCGGTCCCTACAAGGGGATAAGGGTGATCGTGACACCCATCGAGCTGGACAACCGCATCATCGCCGCGATCGGCGTGGTGGACATCCGCACGATGGCAGGTGTCAACAATCTGATAAGATTGAGGAGTGACGACAATGAGTGAGAACTGCAGGGTCTGTGTCGATGCCGGTGTCTGCAAGATGAAGACGCTGATCACCGCAAAGGACAACGGCATGGGACTCATAGAGATCGATATCAAGAGCGATTGCCCCAACGTCCTCAAGATGTCCTGGAAGCTGGAACCCATGAGCCCTTACGCTGAGGTGGAGGCACCCTTCGACAAATCGACCGTCTACAAGCTCGCGGCTGATGCCATCCCGCATACCGCGTGCCCCGTACCGGCAGGAATCATCAAGGCCCTGGAAGTGGCCGGGGACCTGGGACTCAAAAGGGATTCAACGATCCACTTCGTCGCTGACGACGAAGAGGTCGAGATAAGCTGAGGTGAGGATATGACGTGCAACCTGTGCCTTGACGCCGGCGCCTGCCGCATGAAGGTCAAGATCATCGCGGACCTTGACGACGAATACAAGGTCAAACTGAACATCGAGACCAACTGCCCCAACATCAACAAGATAAAGGACAAGCTCACAGTGGTCGACCCCCTGACCGAGATATCCAACAGCGGATTCGCGGGATCGTCCGTGTACGAGTGGGCCAAAGAGCTCCCTCATGTCGCCTGCCCCGCACCCTGTGCCATCGTGAAAGCGGTGGAGGTCGCCGGAGGACTCGGCGTCAAACGCGACGTGCAGATGAACTTCACCGAAGAGTGAGAGACGTCTGGCACAAACCCTTTTTAACATCCATTCCGTTGTTTCGAGGTATGGCTATGGATATAGATGCGCCCGGGGACGCGCAGCTCGAGATCGTCCGCGGACTGAAAGGGGTCGTTCATGCATTCTACCTCAGCAGGGACATCCTGGAACAGGTGAGGGAGGAGGAGGCGAAGGTCCGCGCGATGGGAAACATCACCGTCGACAATGTCGGATTCACGGAGGCTCTGAAGAGGGACTCGGTGATCTGCATCGTGAAGGATCCCAGGTTCAGACCTCCTGCGGAGCCCACCGTGATCCTCCAGTCTGGGAACGGAGAGATCCTTGGAGAGGAGGTGTTCCCGTTCACGGCCGGACAGTACATGGAGAAGAACGAGGTCGTCTGGCTCTCGGACGGCTTCGTAATGTTCCCGAAGGTTCCGGCCGACGGCGGCGAGACGTTCATAATGCCTCCCGTGACATTCCCTGAACTCAACAGCAGCAACGGATGCAAGAATGTAGTCTCGTGCAGCCCTGCACCCACGTGCGACCTCATGATACGCAAGCACTACGGCCTTGAGGACAACCCCAAGCTCGCATCCGTAATCGTCGCATTCGACAGACTCGGGGACGGCGAGACCGCACCAGACACGGATCCTCTGATAGCGGATTACATCGCAAGGGAGAAGGAGATCCGCGACAGGATCAACTGATCCGGGAACATCCCGGATCAAACCACTTAATGTTCTACATCAAACAATATAGTATTTTTTCTAAACTTCATAGTACTTATGTCGGATTTATGTGTTCAAATGTCTTTATTTACACCGTCCATATCACATGGATACGGCCATCTGTGGCCGGACTCCGGTGATGTAAGTACCACAAAGCCGCATTTCTAGTGGCGGAAACGGGCAGACCCGGTTTGGAGAGTCACCCAATGGAAGAGCTAAGGCTACCCTGGAGCAACAAAGAAGGACTCCTCTATGGAGGCATCATCGCAGTGATAACCTGCATCATCATGTGCGAGTTCAACCTGTTCAAGAATGCAGGAAGGATAGGTCTGGACCTATTCCTGGAAGGACTCATCTGCATCCCGATCCTATGGATCGTCGTGATGCTACTGATGTCATTCATCGTCGGTCGCGTCGCCGACTGCTTCGTCAGGAAATACACACAGCCCGTAGACAGCTTCTACACCAAGATCGTCTTCAACATCATCGCATGTGTCCTCATGATGTCCGTATCGATGACATTCATCGGACCCACGATTGGACATATGTTATCGGGAGAGCTCACCCTCGAAGCACTCTACAGCTGGCCTGTCAACTGGCCCACCAACTTCTGTGTCGCGTTCTGGGTGGAGATGCTCATCGCCCAACCTGCTGCGAGATACGCGATGAAGCACAAGCACATCAAGATGCTGAAAACAAAGAACGCTGAGAAGGAGGCGATGTGATGGACAATGTGATCATAACCATCGGAAGAGAGAACGGAAGCGGCGGTCGCGAGGTCGGTCAGATCCTGTCCAGGAAGCTCGGTCTGGAATGCTACGACAGACAGATCGTGGAGGAATCCGCCGTCAGGGCGGAGATGACCGTGAAAGAGGCGGAGAGGATGGAGGAGAACCCCAGGACAGGATCCAAGCTGTTCTTCGGGGGCATCCCCTCGGCAAATCCACTGTTCGAGAAGCAATCCGAGATCATCCGCGAGTTTGCAAAGAACGGCCCGTGCATATTCGTGGGAAGGTGTGCCGACTACGTCCTCAGGAACAGGGACGATATCGTCAACGTGTTCATCACCGCACCGATATCCGACAGGATCAACCGCTCCGCGGAACGCAACGGGACCTCCGCCAAGGATGCCTACGCGCACATCATCGAGAAGGACACCGCCAGAGCGGACTACTATCTCAGATACACAGGAAGGTCCTGGGGCAGCGCATCGAACTATCACGTGACCCTGAACTCCGGCCCCATCGGGACCGAGGCATGTGCCGATCTCATAATCGAGTACATCGACAGGATCTGAAACACCCTTACGCCTTCGGGCGGTACCTTTTGTATAAGTGGTCCGGACAGAGGACCCAGGCGGCCAAGCCGGATCGTCGTACGGACCAGACCTCCATCGTCGGTCCGGACATTAAACTTGTGGTGAGAACGGGTAAATGGTTTGGGTAAGAGGTTTGGTTGAAGGCGGAGCGCTCATCCACCTCCGGAGGGCATCATCTCGGAAGTGTCCACCTCCTCGAGCTCCCTCTTGAGGTCCTCCAGGGCCTCGCGGCCACCGTCGTAGGCCTTGCGCTCCTTGAAGGAAACCGCGATGTACTCTGAGGGATCGGCGGGGATCAGCAACGAGGCATCGTAGTAGAGGTCTGTGAAGTCCAGTCTGACCCAGACCTTCCCATCCCTCTCACGGATATCCGTCACCTTTCCGACAGTCGATGTCGGCGTGTACTTCAACAGGTCTCCAACCTTCAAGCGATCATCCCTTGATGACTGCGCTGCGCTCTCCGGCGGGCTGGAACTCTCTGAGAGCTCCGCGTCCGATCTCCTTCGTCACGTTGGCGAAGTCGAAGACCAGAGAGGGATCGGCAAAGGCAACCCTCACGAACGGGTTCGCAGTGAAGGCGTCTCCACGAGCAACGTGGGCAGCCTTGGGGATACCGGTGTATCCGGAAAGGTGTCCGACGTTCATAGCGTAGTTGGGGTAGTTGGGTCCACGGACCTCCATGGGGAGACCCTCGTCAGACCTGTATGCGAAGGAGTTGGCGGAACCGCACTGGTCCTGCAGGTCGAATCCGTAGAATCCGAGCCTTCCGGTCCTCTCCTTGTGCTGGAGCATGGACAGGTACCAGCAGTTCAGTCCAACATCGGCGACTCCGGTTGCCATAGCACCGGCGATACCGGTGGATGCGGCAGCGACGGTAGCCCTCTGGGATCCTCCGAAGTGGGTCTCCATGACAGCGGGGTACCTCTCGTACATCTCGAGAGCGTAGGAGTTCACGTCGTCGGCCAGTTTCATGACCTCGTCCATGTTGGCGGGATCCAGTTTGCAGAATCCTCCGTACTTGGATTTGATCTGGTCGATGGCGTAGTACACGTAGTCCTCGAGGATGTTGTCGGTGTATGCGGCGGTCGCATACTGGGTGAATCCGACTCCACCGGACATGTATCCTCCCAGGTAGACCTGGTCGAAGACGGCGGCTCCGAGTGCGACAGCCTCGAGAGCTGCGCGTCCGGGGTCGTCAGGGTTGACACGGTCGGACTGAGCGATATCAGCCATGTATCCGAAGGGAACTCCTCCGGGCTCGTTGGGTCCCCTGGCGCGCCTTGCGGGCATCATGGTTCCCATGTTGAGGGACTGGTGCTTTGCGGAGTATGCGAAGTCAGCGATGGCTGCCTCTCCTGCTGCGAGTTTGTAGGAGGAGATGAAAGCCATGGAGATCTGCATTGCGGCGTGCCTGGAGACGGTAGCTCCATCCATGAGCCTTCCGACGATGGTAGGTACACGGACTGCCTGCATGAGGGTCTTTCCGACTGCCTTCTTCAGCTGCTTGGCCTGGTCCTTGGGGAAGAGCTTGTTGATGTCGATGACGAACCTGGGGTCGATCTCATCGATGAGCTCGTCGTCTCCAGAGAAGACCTTGACGTAGGAGTCCCAGACGAGAGCAGGGTTGATCTCGGCCATGTGCTCCTGAACGACTGCTCCTCCGGGCATGGTGTGGTTGACGGTCTCGAGGTACGCGTTGATCGTCTCGGGGGTGACCTCCTTTCCAAGCCTTCTCTCGATGGTCTGGTGGGGGCTGTCGAGTCCGACCAGGATGGTCCTCCTGATGTCGTCCCATGCCTGCTGGATTGCACAGTTGTTGACGCAGTGCAGGTCGTCTGCCTCTGCGTAGATGTCAGTGTGGCTGAGCTGGTAAGGCATCCAGCTCCTCTGTCCGAGAGGAACTCCGATATCCTCGTTCAGCATGGGAATGCCACGCTTCTTGGCGATCTCATCCGCGGACTTCTGGAACTCGACCTTGGATTTCGACTGCTTCCATCCGCCAAAGCAGTAGTATTTGGTGGAAATGTCGGTGGGCTCTTCCTTGAACTTCTTCTTGCACGCTTCCATGAACAGCTTTTCTTTTCCTGCCATGGTAATCACTCTCCCTTGACCTTCCACGGCTGGTAGCCGCCGAGGGTCCTCAGCTTGTGGATCCTAAGGCCATACATGGTGACCTCTTTGTCATCTCTCATGTCGACACCGTCGGCTCTGAAGATGGTGGTCCTCTTCTTAAGGTCGGACATGTCCGCGGGCTTTCCGACGGAGATCCTCCTGTCGATGGGAATGGCGACCTGGTCCTTGACGTAGACGACCTCTTTCTTGGCGTCGTCCCAGACGTACCTCTGCCAGCCGTCGAACATGAGTCCGTGCTCGTCGAGACGGCACGCGTGTCCGTGAACGGTTGCTCCCCTGATACCGGTGAGGGCGGGGTCGAAGGTCTCATTGTCGATCATCTCTTTGGCCATGACCTCAAGGTCTCTCTCACGGACCTCGATGATCTGCCTTCCGGAAAGGGTTCCGGTGTCGACTCCCCTGTACCTGGAGAGGTACATCCATGCCCTCTGGTAGGGCGAGATGGGGGCGAAGTAGACGGAGTCAGTGAACTGGATGTACCTGACACGGTCTCCGTGCTTTGCTCCCTCGATGGGGACAACGAGCTGCCTGATGGGGCAATCGGGCTCCTTTCCCTCCTCTATGGGGGGGTGGATGGACTTGTAATCCTCTCCAGGGTTCCTGTGTCCCATGATCCTGACGACATCGTCCATGGCGACGTCACGGAGTTTCTTCAGTTTGACCTTGGGGTCCATGTATCTGCGCCTGTTCTTGGCGGGCACAGTGGTTCCCGGATAGAACTGCCTCTTGTATGCCATTTTATGCACTCCTGTAATCATGTAGTGTAGGTTTGTATTTCGAGTACCTTCCAACCTGGAGAGTGTAGCCGTGCTCGATGTTCGCGTTGCATGCGGCCTTGATCTCCTCGAGCTTGGAATCCAGCTCCTCCTCGCTCTCGACCTCGAGCTCTATATAGAACGCTCCGACGAGATAGCGGAGCTCGACCTCCTGCCCACCGACGTGGATTATCTTCCTTTCGGTATGGTTGTTCTGAAGTCCCTTTCCAGGACCGTTGTTTATGGTCTTGGGGAGGCTTTCACCGGTCATGTTGATTTGCCTGATGCCCTTGATAACATCCAAGGCGTTCAGTACCAGCTCTGTCGTCTCAGCACTGAGAAGACGGTTGGTGATGATCTGCACCTCGGGGAGAGGCGCTCCGGCGTATTCTGCCGCGGGACTAGAAGCACTCGACATATCACACCTCAGAGTTTCTTCTTCATTTTCTTGGCCTCAGCAGCGACGTACTGCATGGGCTGCCTGAACTCAGCCATGTCACCGAAGACCTCTTTGAACAGACCGGAAGTGGCCTCAGCAGAGAAGGTCTGGGTTCCGCCATCGAGACAGTTACCGGCGGTAACTGCGGGGATGAGAACTCCCTTGGCGTGCCTGGTAACGACGTGGTTACCGTGGAACAGTCCAGGTCCTCCTCCACCGTAGATGGAGTGAGAGAAGAAGGACATTCCGACTCCGACTCCCTCAGAACGTCCGAAGTCCGCTCCGGGGAGGCCGGACTCGTGCTCGAGAAGGTCGTTGTAGTACAGGATGGTACCGGGGACACCCTGGGCGGCCCTGGCGGCTCCGACGTTCACCATGATAGCGGCGACCATTCCGGTTGCAGCGTAGGCGTTCCACTTGGGGAGATCGTCGGTGGTGTACACCTTGTATCCGGAAGGCAGGGTCTCTTTCACGCGGATGACTCCGTCGTCGATTGCCCTCTCCATGAGGGACTCGATAACGGATCCGACGGTTCCGGTCTTTCCGTTCTTTTTGACGATGCTGTAGAGCATGTTGTTTGCGTTGAGTCCCTGGTATGCAAGGCTCAGCAGGCCACCCCTCTCGAAGTTACCGATGAGGTCACCCATCTCGTAGGATCCGCACTGCTCGTAGATGGCAGAGAGGGCGGTTCCCTGCATGGCGTTCCTGTCGACGAGAGCGACGACGTGGTTGGCCATGATGTTCCTGAGAGCGAATCCAGCTCCCTCGTTGTTCTGAGGAACCTCGAGGATGGATTTGACGTTGGCTCCCTGGAAGGTGATGGTCTGGGGGTACCTTCCCCATACTGCGGCCTTAACCATGTTGGCCTTGTACATGGGGATGTCAAACATGTCAATGATAGTCTCGGTGGTGGCTGCGGCAACGGTGGTGAAACCAGTGGTGTACTCGACACCCGCGTCCATCCTGACCTCGGGAACGACAGCGACGAGGTTCTTTCCGCCGGTCTTGACGGTGACGGTGGTTCCATCTCCCTCGTAGACCTGGATGGCCTCTTTGACTGCCTCTGCGATCTTGTCCGCGTTCTCGACGAGCGGGATGTCGATCTCTTTTCCCTGGATGATGACTCCTCCGCCGGTCATGCTGCCGGTTTTCAGAGACTTCTCGATGCCGGCCAGGCTGACGGCGCACGTCCTCTTGGTCAGGGACACGATCTTCTTGATCGCGTTGTTGCGCAGCGGACTGATGGCTTCGAGCGGAATGTCTTTGGCAATGCGCTTTCCGCGGTCGTCATACAAGTCGACTACGTCCTCGTATTTTGGCATTTCATACCTCCTTGTTCTATAGACGGTCCCTCTCGAGACCGCTTACCCCTTGCAGTCAGGGCAACCTTTTAGGACAATATAAAAGAATTGGAAAAACCTCAAAAAAATTACATAGCCAGCCTGAGGGAACACTGCTGGAAGGGGGGCGTGGAGCCGGAATCCGTGCCCGGCCCACCCTTCCTGTATTTAAAAGGTTTCATCGAATCAGTTGGATGCATAAGCCCACTCTGATTCGTGAACAGTTAGTAATACGAATATCGTAGACTATGATACTCTGGCTCAGTCGCGCTTGGCCTTGGTCATCACGGTGTCCGCATAGCGCCTGAGGTGATCCACGAAACCGGGGATCATGGCGTACGGGATCCCCACGGCCATCTCGTCTGCGGCCATGCTGGTCTTCTTCCTGCATCCGAAGCATCCCAGGGAGATGTTGGGCTTCCCCGTGACGATCGGCATGGCGGTGATGTCCTCGCAAGCACACTGGAACGGGGACGTCGAGAACTCCACGCGGCCTCCGGTCTCGGCGGTGGACAGCGGGACCACCCAGTAGCAACGCTCCGGGATGTCCTCAATGGTGACCACATCGGGTACGAAGTCCGCCTCACCCAGGGGACAGACGACCTCTCCCTGGGACTCGAACGGGACGATCTTCCTGTCCGCGATCATCTTAGCGGCCGCGGCGGGAGAATCGTGCATGCCTATCCCTGCATGGAAGTCCCCTGTGGCGACCTTCTCCGGGGTGGGGGCCATGTTCAGGGCGGACGCCCCGACCATGCAGTTCTGGCTGGACAGGGGGAGCTTGAAGGACTCGCCGGCCTTCGCCCTGAAGACGGCCTGACAGTGGCTGACCTGCGACTCGGGCTCCTCGTACCCCTCGGGGAACTCCTCGCCCTTCCTCACGAGCCTTATCGCGACGGGCTCCCCTCTGAGGCGGAGGACCTCTTTCATGACGGCCGCATATTCCTTGTTCTTGCTCAGGATGTCTGACATGGGATGGGAATCGCAACGGTCACGGTAAAATACTAACCCCTTCGACAGCGGAAGTCAGAAGCCGTTAAGTCCGAGAAAATGTGGTGTAAGAAGTTTGTCCCAGTGCATTGGGTCGCCCTGATCACTCAGTGATACAGCTGGCGGGGCACTCGTCGATGCATGCGCCGCAGTCGACGCATTTACCGGCATCGATGACCGCGATGTCCTCGATGGTGATGGCACCCTCGGGACACACGTCGGCACAGGCTCCACATGCAACACAGTCGGATCCATTGACAGTCACTGCCATTTTTGATACCTCGACCTCAGGATGCCCCGATACGGTATTTAAGGGTTATTTCCAACGTTTTGAATTGCATGGATACGAGCGTCACTCGATCTGCGAGGACACCAGGTCCTCGACGATGTCCAGGAACTCGTCCTTCCTGTCGGGAGGTATCGTCGCCCCGGCCGCCACGGTGTGCCCGCCTCCGAACCCTCCGACGATCTCCGCCGCGGTCTTCATGACCGAGGACAGGTCCAGACCCCTGTCGACGAGGTCCCTGTTGGCCCTGGCGGAGACCTTCACCCCGTCGTCGGAATCCGCGAACGCGATTATCGGGATGTTGCGCCTGCAGTCGTCGGACGAAAGGAGCATGCCGGCGACGATGCCGACCACCGTCTCCCTCACGCCCGATCCCGCATCGAACCACTGGATGAACCTCCTCTCCCTGAGGAGATGGTTCTCCCTGATGTACGAGAGGGCGGACGAGATGTGCTTCCTATGCTCGGCCCTGTTCTCCTCGGCGACCTTCAGGGCGGCTATGTCGCCCCTGCATACCCTCAGTCCGGTCTCCGCATCGTCGTAACGTCCGCAGGAGTTCAGGACTGTGGCGAACTCCTTGGAATCCCCCAGTCCGGTGCCCGACTCGTAGCGGGTGACCCTGTACATCTCCCCGAACGCCCTCTCCGAGAGTTCGGGACCCAACAGCTCCGATATCCTGTCGATCGCACGCTCCCTCTCCTCCTGGGTCAGACCGGTCCATACGCGCCATCTCCCCCCGTCCTTCATCAGGATCCCGAGGATGTCGAGGAACTCCATGCAGCCCTTCGGGTTGTCGCTGACGCCCGGGATCGATGGCTCGGACGAATACTGCAGATACTGGTTGATGGGACGGGTGTCCCTGCCGAAGTACCTCAGGTCCTCCTCCACGATCACATCGCCGTTCGTCACGGCATCCCCCAGGATCGTCCGGTTCAGACCCACGAGGCGCTGATGGTTCGAATCCTGGAAGTCCCCCACGGCGCCGATCACGGCGAGATACGCGAGGTCCACGTTGGACGGGTCGACCTCCTTGGAGAGGAGATAGGTCATCCCCGCCCCGCAGACCTCGTAGGACCCGTCGATCCCGTAGCAGTGAGGGTTTATGTGATGGACCGTCCCGAACCCGTCGAGCACGGTCTGGGACCCTCTCCTCCTGGGGTCCGGGACGTGATGGTCGGTGATTATGAGCCCGCTGCGGTCGAACTCGGACAGATACCCGCTGCCGAGGTCGCATACCCACACGACATCCTCCTCGGAGGAGTTGATGCTCGCCACGACGTCATCGGTGATCTTCTTCTCGAATCCTATGGTATGGCTCTTGCCCATCCTCTCGAGGGTCATGTCCGCGATCGCCCCCGCGGAGATGCCGTCGGCGTCTATGTGGGTGACGATGCGCACGGTGTCCGCATCCCTCAGCGCATCCGCCGCGACGGCCAGGTCACGGCCCATGCGCTTGAGGTCACCAGACGAACCCTGCATGTTCCCTCACCAGCCTTCCGTAGATCACGTCCGCGATCCTCTCCAGGTTGACGGTGTCCGCACGGTTGTACTCCGTCAGGGTGTCCAGGGAGTCACGGTCGTCGTGACGGGCCCATGCGTGCCAGAGCCTGACCGCGTCCGCCCCGTCCATTCCGTCGATGTCCTCCTCCCTGCGGATCCCCAGGTCCATCTCCAGCGGCTTCAGGCCGCCGCGGTACCCGACCTTCCTCGATGCGAAGCGGAGGTCGAACTGCGGGATGTCCAGGTCCACCTCGGGAAAGCTGTTCCTGAGGACCGGGACGTCGAAGCAGCTCCCGTTGAACGTGACCAGGATCTCGGTGCCATCCAGGGCATCGGCGAGGGTCTCGGGGGAGAGGTCGATCCCTTCCGTGAGCGTCACCGTCTCCTTCGGGGAATGGACGGTCACGAGCGTCACGAGGGCGTCCCTGCTGAGACCGTCCGTCTCGATGTCGAGGTACTTTGCCCCCTCCCTGAAATCGCCGAAGAGCCTCCAGTGCTCCGACCTCGGGGTCATGTCGGCCAATGCGCCACATTCGCCGTCGTCCATCAGCTCCATGGCCTGGGTCAGGATGATGTCGTTCCTCTCCTTGGCCTGTGGCTTCATGGTGCAGACGCTCTCGGACGACACGAAGTCGTCCCACGTCCTGACCCCCGATTCCCAGATGGCCCTTTCCTTCTTGGCTCCGACCGAGGGCAGGAGAACGAATGTATTGCGTATCACGCCGGACGGATATCCGAGGTGCGATTAAACGGTGTTGCCCCCGACGCCGTCCCGGACTACCCGTCCAGACAGCCTGGAGAGTCGGCAAGGTTATCATCCCTGTAACGCATACGGAAACAGCAAGCAATCGCTCCATAGAGGTCCATAAAATGTACAGTCTCCTGCTAGTCAGCACCGACAAGGGGTTCACGAACCTGTCCCTGAAGTTCATCCCGCACCTTGAATCGTCGATCAAGGTCACACCGGTCAACTCGGTCGGGGCCGCGATGGTGACGCTGGGGGCGACCGCGGTGGACATCGTCCTGTTCGACCACTCCGCTGACAACGACATCAGGGACATGATCAGGACGATGGACCGCGCGGGACTCTCTACACCGGTCCTGCTGGTGACGAAGCAGGCGGACGTCGACATGCTCTCCGAGGCCATAAACGACGGGGTGGCAGGGTTCGTCGACCGCAACGGGAAGGACCCGTTGGAGTACTTCAAGAACATATGCGACCGGACCGTGATCACCGTCGAGCGTGCGCACGCGTCCGCGGACCGTCTCACCAGCATGAAGAGGCTTGCCTCCCTGGTGGAGATGGCGAAGATGTCGGACAAGGATTTCTCCGAGATAGTCAACTACGCCCTGGAGACCGCGGTCGAGATCACGAAGAGCGACTCCGGGTTCGTGGCCAGGTACGACAAGGACAGGCGGATGCTGAGGATGCTCGCCTGGTCGAAGGGCGCCATGAAGAGGTGCGACATCACCAACTACCCCGTGGAGTTCGCACTGGACACCACCGGGGTCTGGGGAGATCCGATACGCAACGGCAAGTCCGTCATCATAAACGACTATGAGGGGGACTGCAGACTCCTGAAGAAAGGCATACCCGAGGGGCACATGGCACTAAAGAGGATCCTCCTCGTGCCGCTGTTCGCGGAGGACGGGGGGATCATAGGGACCGGAGGGGTGGCCAACAAGGAGAGCGAGTACACCAACTCCGACGAGAGCCAGCTCAGCCTTCTCCTGGGGGAGATGTTCTCCATGTTCGTCAGACGCGAGACGCTGAAGATGTACAGCGCCCCTGCGCAGGTCGTCAAGGAGCTCACCGAGGTGGGTCCCATCGGACTGGCCTTCATAACCACCGAGATGGACCTCGCGTTCCTGAACAGGGTCGGCATCCGTGCGATGGGACTCGACCAGGAGGTGGAACTGCCGGTTATCGCCGAATCCATAAAGACCCCCCAGATGCAGACGATCATAGATCTGGTAAACCGTCTCCGCACCCACGGGGGCATGTCCCTGAAGGGCGGGGTGTCCACGAAGGTCGGGAACAAGACACGGAGCTACTCGATCACGGTCTACAGCACGGCGGGAGCGGAGGACATGCACCCCGGGTTCACCGTGATAATGACCGACGTCACCGACCTCATGAGGCTGGACGAGGTCGCATCCAGAGTGAAGGAGCATGTCTCCATACTCGAGGGGCCCGTCCTCGACAGCCTACTGACCGCAAGGCCCTTCCTGCTGATGGCCCGGCCGGGCCTCTCCGACGACAAGGTCGTTGCGGTGGACAAGCTGAACGAGACCATACTCTTCATGGCCGACTACAAGAACGTCGGCATGATGCAGCCCATCTGGATCGACCTGAACGACGCGGCGCGCGAGGCGAGGAACTTCACCGTGTCCGCGGATTTCAAGGTGAACATACGCACCAACGGCATCAAGGTCCTGGCTGACCCCGCGTTCCCATCGGTGTTCAGACAGCTGTTCGTCAACTCCGTGGTCCATGGGGAGTACACGTCCGAGATCACGATCAAGTGCACGATAGTTGACGGGTCCCTGAAGATCATATACGAGGACAACGGGATCGGCATCGACCCGGACATGAGGGCCAACATATTCGACCTCGTCTACGAGGGGAAGTTCGGGATGTTCCTGATATACAACATCGTGACGGCGTCCGGATTCTCGATAAAGTACGTGCCCCGCACGACCGGGACAGCGTTCGAGATCGACGTTCCCGCATCGAAGTACACGATGGAATGAGGGGGGCCGGGCGCGACAAGATGCGAAGCGACCCGGGAAAGACGTTTCGGAGAAAAACACTGACTGATTCAACGTCTGGTAGAAACGATGCCCAGATCACCGTTGCGGGTCGTGATTATCGAACCCATGTGATCCGCGAGCGTCCTCTCCTGGACACGCCCATGGACATCCGCGGAGGACTCTATGGGGAACTCATGGTCGCATCTGGAGCAACGCACCTTGGGGCAGCCACGTGCCGCTTCGGAGCATCCCTGGCATGCGAAGGTCCTCGCGTAGACCAGCGAGAACGTGAACCCGCACCTGGGACAGACCAAGGACTTGCGCACGGATGCGGTCGTGTTGTACGAGAACCCGTGGTCCCTCATAGCCTCGAAGTATGTCGTAGCCATTGTGTTCACCTTAATTTTGAAACAGGGTCCCTGCGGGATTGCCCGCAGGTAAGGATGTTGTCCGGGCTCAGAACCTCCCGTACTCGTGCGTCGCCTCCATCACAGCGGTGATGTTCTCGATCTTGCACTCCAGGTCAGGGGGCACCTCGCATCCGGAAGCGACGACGAAGTGGGACTTCAGTCCGCGCTTGCACATGGCGGTCTTCGCCTCCTGGCACAGGTCCTTCGTCTTCGCCACGACATCGTCGTAGGAGGACCTCATGAAGATCTGCGGGTCGAGGTTGCCGAAGATGGTGCAGTTGTCCGCATAGCCGTCCTCGATGATCTTGGTCATGTTGGGGCACTCGGGCACGAGGGGATAGTATGCCAGGGAGTACACGTCGACCCCGAACTTCTTGATCTGCGTATCGAGGTGGGGCATGTCGGAACAGTTGTGAATACCCAGACCGAGGCCGGCCTTGCGGGTCGCCTCATTGGTGGCCTTTGCGTATTTGTTGCCTTCGAACTCGCCGTACTCGGTGTCACCGAGGACAGAGTAGTTCGCCCAGAGGTAGTCCCAGCACATTCCCTGGACACCGGTCTCGCCGATCTTCTCGACTGCGGTGCAGCACATCTTGGTAGTCTCCTCCATCGCCTTGTGGATGGGGGCGGGGTCTGTGAACATGTCCATGAACAGCCTCTCCGCACCGGTCGCCTGGGACAGTGTTAGGAGAGGTCCCTCCAGGAACGCGATGACAAAGCTCTTGTCCTTCAGCTGGGGAGCGACGAGCCTGTTCATCTCGATCAGATGTCCGGTACGTCCCTTGGTGACGTCGGGGCACTGGATCTTCTCGTAGTCCTCGAGGCTGTGGATGATGTGTCCGTCGACGAAGGGCGTGTTCTCGGAATCGAGCCTGACGTTCGCTCCGAGGTCGTGAGCAGTGACGGAGAGGTCCTCGAGGGTGACGGTGAAGGGGAACTTCCACTTGTTGTATCCCTCGACGAACGACTGTGCGCACTTCTTGGCATCGGTCGCCCACTCCTTGTAGGTGACGGTCCCGGGGAGCAGCCTCCTCTGGAGTCCGCATGCAAGGGGGTACGCGGCAAGCTCGTCGACCTCCTCGTTGGCGAGGGTCGCGAGCGCCCTCTCGTAAGGTGTCATCTCCTTGACCATCTCACATCGCCTTCAGCCAGTTGACGCAGTCCTGTGCGTTGTTGTCACGGTGGTTGGCTCCGATCTCCTCCGCGAAGGACGGGGATGTGGGGGGTCCGCCGATGGTGACGGTGACATCGTTGCGCATTCCGTTCTCCTTCAGGAGGTTGATGACCTCGGGCATCCTGTCCATGGTGGGGGTCATCAGGGTGGACATGCACAGGACGTCGATCTTGTTGTCCTTGACATTGTTGGCGATGTCTGCGGAGGGGATGTCCTTTCCGAGATCGGTAACGACGAATCCGCCGGCGGTCAGCATGGTCTTGACGATGTTCTTTCCGATGTCGTGGACATCTCCCTCGACCACCACGGTCGCGGCCTTCTTGGAGTCTGCCAGTGCCTCCTGGGGGATGGCGGGCAGAAGGATGTCGAGTCCGGCGTAGAGGCACCTGGCAGACACCAGGACCTGGGGCAGGTATACCTGATGGGCGGCGTACTTCTCTCCGACGACGGACATTCCCTTGACGAGACCCTCGTTGATTGCCTCAACGGGGTTGATGCCCTCGGCCAGTGCTTTCTCCGCAGAGCTCTTTGCGAGATCTGCTTTGCAGTTGACGACCGAGTTCGCGAGATCCTCAAGAATCTGTTCCTTGCTCATTTGTTTTCCTCCCTTGGTAGGGTGATTCATTCATTTGTGTGGATGGTATTTAATTCATAAACATGGATGGATGGGATATCCTTAAATTTTTGTATAAACTACTTATTTTTTAGTTGAATAGTATTTAAAGGAATGTATTTTTTATTGAAATTAATCCTAAACTAGTAGTTCACCTGTTGTTAATTCAAAGAAAATAAACTTGATAAAATAGGTTTCCTTTACACATATTATTTAATGATTGCTATAAAATTGAACGAAGTCATAAAATAGTGATGGAAACACCGAGGCATTCCATCCCGGAAAATAGATGGAAAATCATGGGAGAGAATGGAAATCGAGCAATCCCTGTGAGACAGAATACCATGTAATGTCCCATCGGATCGTCTCACCTGAAGGACTCGGAACAAGGGATGTTTCGGCATATCGTCAAGGAATTGCAAGAATATGTAAGACGGGCCGGAGGCCCTGTTTGGGATCAGTTCCCCGATCCTGCGTAGAACGGCCTGGGCCTTCCCGCGGCAGTGACCGTGAGCTCGACCTCCATGAGGCACTTGTTCCCGGAATCCCCGTACGAGAACTCCCTGTTCCTGCGGTCGAACGTCACCGTTATGTCCTCCCCTCCGCTGTCACGGACGAGGTCCGCCACGACAGCGCTGGCCTCGGCCGACGATGCCTCTATGGCCTCGTCGAGCGTCTGGAAGTCGAACTTCCCGAGCTTGGAGAACGCCTGGAATCCCTCCTCGGAACCCATGGCCAACGGACGGATCAATATGGATATGGATTCGGATATTGTGGAGGAGACGGCGCCTATGGCGTTCCCCACATCCGAGTTCCCGTCGATCAGGACCTCTGTCCCGAACACCTCCCCCACCCAGGGGATGTACGTTCCCGCAGGGGCACCTATCCCTATGATCGGCAGGTTCACCTTGATCATACAGGAGTAGTCGCGGTCGGAGGATCCGGACACGGCCTTCATCAGAAGGTCCTGGCCCGCTATCCCGAACGACATGGAGTGCGTCTCCTCGGATACTAGCTCCTTCATCAGCTCGATGCTGAGCTTCTCGCGTATCCTCTGCTTGCATATCTCCAGGAACCCCTCCATGTCGGTCCTGGCGCCCTTCGCGAGATACTCTGCCGCGACCTTGGACGCCTCGGAATCGAACTCGGTGTAGAAATCACTGGCATGCATCACGTCAGTAGGCGTGAAACCGACCCTCTGGACCAGTCCGAGGCTCTCCAGCCTGCGGACGTTGAACGTGAACGGGTGGACCCCGATGATGTCTGCGGCATCCTGCAAGGTCATCGGCTCGTCCTGCAGGGTCTCCAGCAGCTTGATGTCACCGGGCGAGAAGTCGCGGATGTTGGACGGCATGCCCAATCTCCTGAAGAACTCGCAGCCGAGGACGACGTTGTGCTCGTCCTGCATCGCATACATGACAGGGGCGTTGCCCCTCAGACCCTCCAGCTTGGAACGGACGGAGGCCCACCTCTTAGCCGCGAAGCACAGCGGCATGACCCTCAATGGCGAAAGGGCGACGGAATGTCCCAGGATCAATATGCGACTGTCCCCGCCTATCCCCGATGTGGATATCTCGGCGGCCATGACACGGGTGCGGACACCGCCTATCGTGGCCCCTTCCGGCTCCAGTCTCGGCTTACCGTCCCTCAGGATCCCGATGTCGGTGGTCGTCCCGCCGATGTCCATCACTATGGCATCCCTGAGCCCGGTGATCTTCATGGCGCCTATCATACTGGATGCCGGACCCGAGAGGACGGTCTCGACCGGTCTCTTCCTGGCCTCAGCCTCCCCCATCATGGACCCATCCCCCTTGACGATCATCAGCGGGGCGTTGATCCGATTCTCGGTGAGGACGTCCTTGACTGAACGGATCAGATCGTCTATGACGGGGATCAGACGTGCATTGATTATGCAGGTGGCCGCCCTCTCGCTGAATCCGAGTCCGGACGACAGGTCGTGACCGCAGACCGCAGGGATCCCCAGGATCTGCTCCGCCATGTCCCTCACGCGGTTCTCGTGATCGGGGTTGCGTATCGCGAGATATCCCGCTATGGCCACCCCGTCTATGCGTCCCCTCATGGACTCCAGGAACGAGCGGGCTGACTCCTCGTCCAACGGGGCCAGCTCCTCGCCCTTCAGATCATGGCCGCCTGCTATGGTGATACTGAAATCCGCAGGGCACGAACCATCGTAGTCCCCTCCTATGCTGACCAGCGCGACACGTGCACCCTTCCCTTCGACGACGGAGTTCGTCGCCAGAGTGGATGAGAGCGATACGACCCCCACCTCCTTCAGAAGGTCCGGGCGCATGGCCTCGATCGCACCCCTGATCCCTATACACAGATCCTCACGTGTCGTGGGGGATTTGGCTTTGCATAGAAGCTCGCCAGTCTCCAAATCGATCACCACGGCATCCGTATATGTCCCGCCACTGTCCAATCCAAGACCGATGCTCATTGCCGTCACGTCCATACAAACAGATGTATCGATTCGGGCGCAGCAAGGGAAATACGCCCGAACCGTAAGATATTTTGCAAAGAGTTTAACGAAATTAAGGAAAACAGATGATCAACGCTTGACAGACGAAACGCCGAGATCGCCGTTCCTGGTCGTTATGATGTTGTTCATGTGGTCCGCCAGGGTCCTCTCCTGGACGGAGCCGAACACGTCGCACGACGACTCTATAGGGAACTCGCAATCGCACTTGGCACACCTGACCTTCGAGCATCCGAGCACGGCCTCGGAACAGCCCTGGCATGCGAAGGTCCTCGCGTAGACCAGCGAGAACGTGAACCCGCATCTGGGGCAGACGAATCCTTTCCTGACTGATGCCGTAGTGTTGTTCGAGAAGCCGTGAGCTTTCATCGCATCGAAGTAGGTTGTTGCCATGTATTCCATCTCCATCGTTATGTTGTCCCCGCGGGCGGATGCCCGCGGGTTGTGGTTTATCTTCCCGATATCACATCAGGCCGTACTTGTGGACGGCGTTCTGGACAGCGGTGACGTTCTCGATCTTGGTCTCTAGGTCGGGAGGCACCTCGCATCCGGAAGAGATGCAGTATCTGGAGTTGAGACCCTTCTTGCACAGAGCGGTCTTTACCTCCTGGCAGAGGTCCTGCGTGACCTTGGTGATCTTCTCCTCGGTGGCCCTGACAAAGAGCTGCGGGTCGATGTTACCCATGATCAGACAGTCGTCGGCGTAGCCCTTCTCGATCGTCTCGGCAGCGGTGGGGCTCCCGGGGATGAGGGGGTAATAGGCCATGGAGTACATATCCACTCCGAACTGCTTCACCTGGGTGTCCAGGTGGGGAAGGTCGGCGCAGTTGTGGATTCCGAGTCCCATTCCGAGCTCACGTGTCTTCTCGTTACACTTCTTCGCGTACTTGTCGCCCTCGAACTCCGCATACTCGGGATCTCCGAGACAGGAGTAGTTACCCCAGAGGTAGTCCCAGCAGAATCCCTCGGCTCCGGTCTCCGCGATCTTCTCGCATGTGTTGAGACAGAGCTGCGTGGTCTGCTCGAGAGCCTTGTGGACGGGTGCAGGGTCGGTGAACATGTCCATGAACAGCCTCTCCGCTCCTCCGGCCTGGGTCAGAGTTAGGAGGGGTCCCTCGAGGAAAGCGATGTTGAACGACTTTCCCTTGATGAGGGGCGCGAGCTCCCTGTTCATCTCGATCAGGTTACCGGTACGTCCCTTGGTGACGTCGGGGCACTGGATCTTCTCGTAGTCCTCCATGCTGTGGATGATGTGGTCATCGACGAACGGGGTGTTCTCGGTGTCCATCCTGACATGTGCTCCGAGAGTGGATGCCGTGATGGACAGGTCGATCAGAGTGACCGTGTAGGGAAGCTTCCAGTACTCAGCTCCCTTGGCGAATGACTCGGCACAGTATGTGGGGTTGGTCGCCCACTCCTTATAGGTGATCTGCTCCGGCATCAGCCTTCTGCAAAGCGCCAAGGCGAGCGGAGAGGACGCGAGTTCATCTACCGGCTCGTTCTGGATTGCAGCGATTGCCCTCTCGTACGGCGTCATCTCCTTGACCATTTCAGTTCGCCCCCTTGAGCCAGTTGACGCAGTCCTGTGCGTTGTTGTCACGGTGGTTGGCTCCGATCTCCTCCGCGAAGGACGGGGATGTGGGGGGTCCGCCGATGGTGACGGTCATGTCGGAGCGGAGATTGTTCTCCTTGAGAAGGTCGATGGTCGCCTTCATGTTGTCCATAGTGGGGGTCATCAGGGTGGACATGCACAGGATATCTGTTCCGTCGGCCTTGACGTGTGCAACGATGTCTGCAGGAGAGATGTCCTTTCCGAGATCGGTAACGACGAATCCACCAGCGGTCAGCATGGTCTTGACGATGTTCTTTCCGATATCATGAACATCTCCCTCGACGACACAGGCGGCCGCCTTCTTGGCATCGGCAAGTGCCTCGCTCGGGATGGCGGGAAGCAGAACGTCGAGTCCGGCGTACATCGAGTGGGCTGCGACCAGAACCTGGGGCAGGTACACCTGATGGGCTGCGTACTTGTCTCCTATGACAGACATTCCCTTGACGAGACCCTCGTTGATCGCCTCGATAGGGTTCACTCCCTCAGCCAGTGCCTTCTCGGCCGCAGCCTTAGCGTCTGCCGCCTTACAGTTGACCACTGCCTGCGCGAGTGCTTCGAGTATTTCCTCCTTGCTCATTTCCTTTCCTCCTTTTCGTTGCTGTTGCAACTGAAATTACCATTTCATCCTACGATATATATAAGTACTGTATGGATGGATGATAAATCCTCTTAAAAATTATTTTCTACTAATATTTTGGTTAATTAGTATATAAATAAATTTCATTTTTCATCCATATTAACTCCAATTATGTTGAATGTTTGAACATATCGATGGGATGATCAAGATACACATGAAATGATACATCCAAAGGAAAAATACCAAAATTTGTACATTATTCAAAACGTTGACAGCTACAATATTTTTAAAATGTGTCTGTTTTCGTTGCTATTCTTCTTTATAAAATCTATGAATAGGCTCCCTACTGCAAAAGATCTGAATTTTTACATGCAATAACTTTTTATAATGGAGCATACGGATAAACTACTAATTTTGTTGTAAAAAATTTTGGCATAAGTTACATCCAACCTCTCAATTTCAAAACCTACTGTATTTAAAACTTTGTAGTATGAAACAGTAGCCAGACACCAATTGGACAGTGCATCCACATACAAGGGAGAAATGCCGGGAAACCCCGGCAATGAAAAGGAAAATCGTTTGGATCAGCGCAGGATCGAGGATCCCGCCACGGACCTCTCCGGAACAGCTCCGGAGACGACGTCAGAAGCGGATCCGCTCGGAAGTCTCGACATCGCTACGTCGACATGGAATCTGAAAAGCTCCTGGAAGTCAGGATATTCGCCGAGACCCTTGACAATGCATGTCACCTTGTACCCTTCGTTCTCGAGGACGCATTTCAAAGAATCCTCATCGTCACCGGCCATGTCATTGATGACATGGTCCCCGGCTACGAGCATCATCGGGAACAGCGCGACCTCGTCGTACCCTCCGGCCCTCATCATTGAGATGGTGTCATCGAACGATGGGAACCCTTCCACAGTCGTCACGAACACATTGGTGTGACCGGACGTCATGAGCCTCAGCTGCAGCTCACTGTAAGTGGAATTCGCGAAATGGTCGGTCCCGTGCCCCATCAGGACGATTGCATGGTTCTTTCCGCAGACCTCGTTGGACTTGGTTATGAACGACCTCTCGATTGCCGCGATGACCTCGTCGTAGTCCTCAGAGGATGTGAGGAGGGGGGTCCCGACCTCGATGTACCTGAAGTACACGGAGTAGTCGCGCACGACCTTCATCATTATGTCATACTCGAGTCCGTTCATCACGTGGGTGGGCTGGACGATCACAGTGTCTATCCCATCATAGATCATCCTGTCCAAGGCGTCACTCACGAAATCGATGTGGACGCCCTTCTTCTCTAGTATCCTGAGGACGGACTTGCTGGTGAAGGCTCTGCGAACCTCCCATCCGGGATGAGTGTCGGCGATGTGCCGCTCTATGGCACCAATCGTCTTCTCACGGGTCTCCTCGTAGCTGGTGCCGTAGCTCACCACGAGAATTGCCTTTTTGGAGGCGGTCATGTAGTAGGACATATCATCCAAGTAGATAAGTCAGACTATTGATGACAGAGGTTGGATGAGTGATCGTGCCTGAAAATGGAAATAGGGTTTCGCCGGTCGACGGACCGGCATGGGATCATTCGAGGTCCAGGATGACCTCGTTCGAATGGATCTTCTTGCAAAGGTTCTTGGAAAGCATACCGAGCTCCATCCAAGCTGCATCGAACACGGCGCTCGGGACGAGACAGGGTGCGGACAGGGGCCCTCTGATCTCCGGATCCACGATCTTGCTTCCGACGAAGCTGCTGGCATCCTCCATCGTGATCATCGTGAGCTTCTTAGCGTACGCCTGGATGTTAGCGCAGTCGGAGACTATATCGACGTCCAGGTTCCCGTCCTCCCTGAGAGATACGGTGATCTTGTGAGTCTTGTTGCAGGTCTTCATGTTCACTTGGACTACTGATGTCATTGCCTTCCTCCACTCCGTGCGATGTGACACCGGACGGCTATTGGATGAATCAAACGATTGATTAATATATGTAGACTATGGAGAAACATCGCCTCCAGACATGGACCGGTGATATATCCCCGACGCATCCAGCATGTGCCTCCGTATCATGGCGGATGAGATACGGATATGGATGGACAATCCAATATCCAACCTACAATACATGCATATTGTTCATATAGCTAGGAGCGGATTTCATCACTCAGGTGTCTAAATGAAGATAGCACAGATAGCCGGGTTCCTCGGAAGCGGGAAAACCACCGCATTGATGAAGATCGTCGATGGCCTCACCGCCCGTGGCCACAAGATCGCCATCGTCGTCAACGACGTGGGGGACATCAGCGTGGATGCCAGGTTCATCGAGGCGCATGGACTCAAAGCGAAGGAGATCTCGGGCGGATGCATCTGCTGTCAGATCGCGGGATCATTCGCGGAGACACTCGCCAAGTTGCACGATACCTTCGACCCGGACATAATCATCGTCGAACCGTCCGGAGTCGCCATCCCCCTGGGCCTGAAGAGGGCCGCGGAGTACTCGGAGGCGAAGACCGTCGTCCATATCGAGCATGCCCCGGTCATAACGCTGGTGGACTCCACCCGTATCGACCTGATGCTCAAGGCCGTCAAGAGGCTCGTGGAGACGCAGATCAGGGAGGCTGACATCTGCTTCATCAACAAGGTCGATGCCGCCACGGCCGAGCAGATATCGAAGTCCGAGGTCGCCATCAGGGAGATGAACCCCACCGCCGAGATCAAGAGGATGTCCGCGGTCACCGGCGAAGGGATAGACTACGCCGTGGACCAGATTGAGAACGGGACATCCGCGAGATACGACGACTCCATGGAAGCGAAGAGGCTGGAGCTGGAATACAACAACCAAGGGGGACAATGACATGAGCGGGGATCATGACGATCATGTCGAGCACGACTACGACTTCACCGAAGTCGACCATGACCGTGATGGCCTCGACGGAAGGATGCCGCACGACGACAACAACCCCGTGGAAGAGGGAAGCAAGCTGCACCTGGAGATCCACAGGGCGGTAGACGAGCTCGGCAAATACGCCATCGAGCTCGACGTCTCCGACCCCGCGGGCATACCGAAGGAGAGGCTCGTCGGCTTCATGGACGAGATGATGAGACAGGCCACCGAGGACTGCTTCAGACACGGTGCCGACCTCATCGGACACATCAAGGGGTTCGTCAAGAAGGGCAACGACACCATCATGTTCAGCATGGTGGACCCGTCCATCCCGACGAACATCCAGGACCACATCCCCGAGGACAGCCTCACGGAGTGCCTGGCCGTCATGCACGTGATCGTCCACGGGATATGGGACGATGTGATCCGCGAGTGCGTTCTCGAGACCCTGCCCGGGATCGCGTCCAAGTGGAGCATCCCCTACACGATACGCGCAGACTTCTACGATACCGAGAAGAGCATCGCCCACCACGAGAAGAGCTGATAAAACCGGGAGGGGCGTCGCGCCCCTCCCGCCCAAATCCCATGGGCCTCAGTTCCTGGACCTGAGGTCGTCCAATATCCTCACGACATCGTCCCAGCTGTCGGATTCTATCACGTAGCCGTCATATCCCTCTGGCGTCTCGGGACTGTACGTCTCCGCATCGTCGAACCTGATGATCATCACCCTGTATCCCGCATCCGCGAACCCCTCCTGCTTGGGGTTCGCTATGACCGAAGCTCCGAGGTCGTTCGGGAAATGGTAGATGTTGTGGAACCTGTGAAGGTCGCGACAACCGCATTTGCAGTCCGCGTTCAGGTCCACTATGTATTCGTCGTATTCCATCCAATCTCCTCCATGGTCCGACCTGTCCGGTCCGGCCTTGGACATGAAATCATCCCATGCACATTTAAATGTGGTCAGATAACCGTCACGGACTGCCGTATCATCCATCGGCGGCGTCTGCATCCCGGCACCCATTGCAAACAGGTTCATACCCCCGATGACATCACAGGACATGAACGAGGGTTCCGACAGGAGATGCATCGCCGTACGCGGAGCGAGGGTCCACAACCTCCGCGATGTGGACGTGGACGTCCCTCTCGGGAGGCTCGTCGGCATCGCCGGGGTGTCCGGATCGGGGAAGTCGTCCCTCGCGTTGGGGGTCCTCTACTCCGAGGGATCCAGGAGATATCTGGAAGCCCTGTCCGCGTACACCCGCAGGCGCATATCCCAGGCCTCCGAGGCGTCGGTGGACTCCATGGCGAACGTCCCAGCGGCCATCGCCCTGCACCAGCGTCCCGCAGTCCCGGGGATACGCAGCACGTTCGGGACCATGTCGGAGCTGATGAACGTCCTCAGACTGATGTTCTCCAGGCTCGGGACGTACACCTGTCCGAACGGGCATCCCGTACCGCCCGGCCCCAGCGTGGCCATGGGCAGGGACATCGTCTGTCGGACGTGTGGCGCAGAGTTCCCCGGGATGGGTGCGGAAGACTTCTCCTTCAACAGCGGCGGGGCATGTGCCAGATGCGGCGGGACTGGAACGGTCCGCGAGATAGACGACCGGAGACTCGTCCCGGACGAGTCCGTGACATTGAGGGACGGGGCCGTGACCTCCTGGAACCAGACAGGGATCCAATGGATGTACGCCGTGGCCGGGGAGCTTGGCGTCCGCGTGGACATCCCGTTCAGGGACCTCACCGACGGGGAGCGGGAGATAGTGTTCAATGGCCCGGAGGTGCAGAGAATCACGCCCATAGCCACCGCCAACGGGAAGCTCTTCGAACTGAACGCCACATATCGCAACGCCCGCCGGGCGGTGGAGGAGGGGCTGCGCAAGGCCACCTCCGAGAAGTCCCTGGAGAAGATAGACAGGTTCCTGACCGCCATGACCTGTCCGGACTGCGAGGGGCGCAGGATCAACAAGGCCGCATGCTCCGTGACACTTGATGGAATGACCCTGCCGGAGATGTGCGCCCTGCCGCTGTCCGACCTCTGCACGCGGGTGTCCGGCATACCCGATGGGATGCCCGATGACATGAGGGAGATGGCTGAGTCCATAGTGTCGGAGTTCTCCCGCACGTCCGGGAGGCTCCTGCAGCTCGGCCTGGGCTACCTGTCGCTGGACAGGGCGGGATCCACGCTGTCCACCGGGGAGAGGCAGAGGGTGCAGCTGGCCCGTTCGGTCAGGAGCCGCCTCACAGGCGCGATGTACATCCTCGACGAACCCTCGATAGGCCTCCACCCGTCCAATGTGGAAGGTCTTCTGGGAGTGATCCGCGACCTGAAGGATGGCGGGAACACCGTCGTGGTCGTCGATCACGACGTGCACGTGCTCAAGGCGTGCGACCACATCATCGAGATGGGTCCCGGGGCCGGGACGGACGGGGGCCGTCTGATATCCCAGGGGTCCGTGGAACACGTCGGAAGCGACCCGAGTTCGATGATCGGGCCGTTCCTGTCCGGCGATGACACGCCCGTGATCCGCGACAGGGCGGGAAGGGACGACATGTTCGCCGAAGGGACCATGAGGATGAGGACGGCCGGTCTGCACACGGTCCGTCCGCTGGACCTGTCCCTGCCCATCAACAGGCTCATAGCCGTCACAGGTGTGTCCGGCTCCGGGAAGACCACCCTGGTCCTCGAGAGCCTGGTGCCCGCCGTCTCCGCCGAGGGGTCGGGAACTGACCTCCCTCCCCATGTCCTGTCCATCGAATGCCCCGGCATATCCCGGGTGCAGATGATCGATTCCACCCCCATAGGATCCAACGTCCGTTCCACCGTAGCGACGTACTGCGGCGTCCTGGACGACCTCAGGAGGATGTTCGGATCCTCCGAGAGGTCCAAGGCCGCCGGATTGAAGGCGAGCGACTTCTCGTACAACACCGGGTCCCTGAGATGCCCCGGATGCGATGGTACCGGGAACATCACGATGGACGTGCAGTTCCTGCCGGACGTGGAGATCGTGTGCCCGGACTGCCGTGGCGTGAGGTACTCGGATGCGGCCCGCTCGTTCACCATCGACCCGCCATGCGGAAGGCCGGTGTCCATATCCGACCTCATGGGGATGACCGTGGACGATGCCGCAGATGTCCTGAGGGGGACCAAGGCGCACGACAGGCTGAGGACACTGTCCGACCTAGGGCTGGGATACCTCGCTCTCGGAGAGGCCACGCCCTCCCTGTCGGGCGGGGAGGCCCAGAGGCTGAAGCTCGCCTCCGAGATGGGAAGGTCGCAGAAGGACACCCTGTTCGTGTTCGACGAACCGACGATAGGCCTCCATCCCCTGGACGTCAGGGTGCTGGTGGGGGTGTTCGGAAGGCTCGTGGACTCGGGGGCCACGGTCATCGTGATAGAGCACGACCTGGACATGATAGCCAACTGCGACTACGTGGTGGACATGGGCCCGGGCGGAGGCACGGACGGGGGAACTATAGTCGCATCTGGGACGCCGGACGAGATCGCCGGCTGCAAGGACAGCCTCACGGGATCGTACCTCTCCAAGATGGGCATACCATCTCCTGGAAAGGATATGTAATATTTTGGATTCTGAAAAGAGCCAGTCCAAGCGACTCATCCATCCAACAACCACAGGCTGTTGTTACCGCCCATGCCTGTACCTACGGACCCCTTTAAGGCGACGGAAGGCATGCGACAGTTCATGAGTTGCGCATTCTGCGGGAAGGACATCCCATCGCTGTACCCGTTCTCAATGTGTCCGACTTGCGGTCAGCCCATCGAGACCGCAATACCCTCCAAAGACCCCAAGATGGCCAAAACCCTGGGATGAACCGCTGCCGAGCGATGACCTAACCCTTATACGCCCGGGCGCTCTGCCCCCTCACCATGAGGTCGCTGGAGATCCGTCCCGGGGTTCGCATCACCAACGACAAGTGCCTGATCCTCGACGAGGGTCCGACGCTCGTCATCGGCGATCTCCACCTGGGCTACGAACGCGCCCTGGAACAGGACGGGCTCTATCTCCCGCGGATCAACACCGGATCGATACGCGATGCTCTGAACGACATCCTGAGCCTGTACGAGCCGGAGAGGGTCGTCCTCCTGGGGGATGTGAAGCATGACTTCCGGCGTGCCGGGAGGGAGGAGAGCGCGCAGGTCCGCGAGATCATAAATCTGATCGCGGAGGCGGCCCAGGTCGTGGTGGTCAAGGGGAACCACGACAACTACATACAGAACATAATCTCGGACCTCGGCATCCTCGCCGTGGACCACATCGATGTCATGGGATACAGGATGGAGCACGGCCACGAGGACACAGGGCACAGACCCGTGATAATCGGCCATGAGCATCCGTCCGTCAGGATCCCCGGTTCCGTGGGCGGCGGCATGAAGATCCAATGCTTCGTACATGCCGCGAAGGAAGGTGTCATCGTCATCCCTCCGTTCAGCCCGTTCTCGTCCGGGAACGACCTCGTGCTCGACGACAGCTGCGTCATGGCCCCGGCACTCCGCTCCTGCGAATATGCCGACGCGGAGATATACGGGGTCACGGACATGGGCATCATGGACCTCGGTACCCTCCGGAGCCTCTCCGATGTGAGGGTCTGACACGATATCACAATTGGAGGATTCCTCCAACATACCATTTCCACACTGGCTCATAAAGAGATTGGATGTTGTCGGATGCGACCATCATTTTTGTGCCGCTTCCTTTAAGAATGAATAGGAGATATCGGCTAACAGGAGAACTTATCATGACTATGACTCCTAGAGAGAGAGTACTCGCAGCTATGAAACAGGAATCCCTGGACAGGCCCCCCGTGGCCATTTTCACCCAGGCAGCCACCCTTGGACAGATGGACAAGGTCGGAGCCGCATGGCCCGAGGCCCACAAGGATGCCAACCTGATGGCAAAACTCGGAACCGCCCAGGCAGATGTCTTCGGAACCGAGTGCGTCAGGGCTCCTTTCTGCCTTACCGCTGAGGCTGACACCATGGGTGCCCGCGTCGCCGTTGACAAGAAGGATGCCGCCCCTATGATCAAGGAGCACCCCTTCAAGTTCGACCCCATGATGGGAGAGTACGACGACCCCGCATCTATCATGCCCGTCGAGGACTTCCTCAAGACCGGAAGGGTTGCCGTCGCAATCGAGGCCATGGGCATCATGGCCAAGTCCCACGGCGAGAACTACTGCGTCGTCGCTGGAAACACCGGACCCTTCACCCTGACCGGAAACCTCGTCAACACCGAGAACCTCGTCTTCGGAATGATGATGGCTCCCGAAGAGGTCGACAAGTGGGTCGAGGCAGTCAACCCCTACGTCACCGCGTACACCCACGCCCTGATGGACGCTGGAGCAGACATCGTTCAGTGCTCCGAGCCTTCCGGATCCACCGACATGCTCGCACCCGACATGTTCGAGGGAGCTGCTGGAAAGCACGTCAAGACCGCACTCAAGCCCAAGGCAGACAAGTACACCGTCCTCCACATCTGCGGAGACACCCTGCCTATCCTCGACCAGATGGCCGCCACCGGTGTCACCGGATGCTCCGTTGAGGAGAAGGTCACCCCCGAGGACGCATTCGCCAAGGTCGGCGGAAAGACCGTCCTGGTCGGAAACGTCGGATCCGTCAGGCCCCTGTTCCAGGGAACCCCTGCCGAGGTCAAGGAAGCAGCTATCCGCTCCGCCAAGGCCGGATTCGGTGTCATCTCCTCTGGCTGCGGAATCGCTGTCGCGACTCCCGACGAGAACTACGAGGCTCTCGTTGCTGCAGTCAAGAGCCTGGCCTGATTTCAGATCAGCGAAACCACTTACCCGTCCTTCGGGGCGGGACACTTCTTGTATCAAGATTCAACAAAGATTGCCCTTGCATTGGGTGAGAATGATTGGATGATCGGCGGTCTCCCGCCGAAAAAGGTTTCACTGATCCTTCATCAGCGTATAGAGCACAGCCTTCTGGGCATGAAGCCTGTTCTCCGCCTGATCGAAGATGACGCTCTGGGGTCCGTCGATGACCTCGGGGGTGATCTCCTGTCCCCTGTGTGCGGGGAGGCAGTGCATGACGATGCATGTCGGCTTTGCGATCTTCAGGAGGTCATCGTTTATCTGATACTCCTGGAAGAGCTTGATCGCCTCCTCAACGGGTGTGCTGTCGCCCATGGAGACCCACGTGTCGGTGTACAGGACATCGGCGTCGATGCATGCATCCTTGGGCTCATGGGACACGATGACCTTGGACCCGTTCTTCTGAGCGATGTTGGATGCCTTCCACATGATCTCGGCATTGGGCATACGGACCGCGGGACAGCAGATGACGATGTCCATCCCCATGATGGCGCATGCATACAGGAGGGAGTTCGCCACATTGTTCCCGTCACCGAGGTACACGAGCCTCTTTCCGCGGAAACCGCCGAGCTTCTCCTTGATCGTCACCATGTCGGCGAGCGCCTGACAGGGGTGTTCGAGATTGTCAAGACCACTGATGACAGGGACGGTCGCGAACTCTCCGAACTTGTCCATCATCTTGTAGTCGAAAGCGCGGTACATGATACCGTGGACGAACCTGCTCATCACGCGGGCGGTGTCCTCAACCGTCTCGCTGTGGACGCCCATCTGCATCTTCGACTCGTCGATGTACAGGGCATGTCCGCCCAGTTCGGTGATGGCCACGTCGAAAGATATCCTGGTGCGGGTGCTGGGCTTCTCGAATATCATTGCAAGGGTCTTTCCCTTGAGAGGGTCCCCGTGGTTCCCGCGCTCTGCCTTGAGCTTTATAGCGAGATCGACCAGCGAGGGCCATTCGTCTTCCATGTCCGAGACGGAGATAAGGTCTCTTTTTGCCATGCCGGAGCATCAACAGGATAGTTGATAACGGTTATGCTATTCAAGTGATGGTCTTCCGATACTTCTGATTCGGACTGCTGGGTTTATCGGCCTCGGTCATGGCTACGAACCCGTATCCCACAGCGGGTTGGAGATACATGTCCTTGAAATGATTCCTGTCCGAGAGTCCCATGGACCTCATGATGTCGAGAGCGCTCATCGGCTCGTCCCCCATGGCCTTCAGCAACCTATCCATGCGCGGATCCTTCAGATGGAGGAGATCCTCCAATGACGAGATCGTGACATCCAGACAGAACTCGATGAATCCCGTACAGTCCTGCGGATCGCTCCCCTGACATCTTTCCAGAGCCTCGTAATATTCGGACTGCCGCGACCTTATCTTGGACTCGAGCGGTATGAGATCGAATATCCTGCCATAACGGCGCATCAGGAGCGTGTGCCAAAGACGCCCCATGCGACCGTTGCCATCCTCGAATGGATGTATCGCCTCGATGTAATAATGGACTATCGCGGCCGTTATCGGAGCCGGAAGTTCGGAATTGTGACCCCATTCGAACAGTCTTCCGACCATTGCAGGCACATCCTCCGGGTCAGGAGCCTTGTAGACGAGCCTATCTGCCCCCTCGTATACACCGACGCCATGCTTCCTGAACCCTTCATACTCCACCAGACCGAACATCATCTCGCTGTGGATCGAGAGGAGGTCATCGATGGACCAGGGATCCGCTGATGCGATCATCCCATAGGCCCGAACGGCATTCTTGACCTCCACGATGTCTATGTAGTCCCCTTCCACATCCTTTCCGTCGATAACATCCCTCACCGTCAGGAACCCGAGATCGTTCCCTTCGATGGCGAGCGACGAATTGATGGACCTTATCAGGGATCCCTCCCTCGACACCGACCTGACTACGTCCCCATACCCGCCTGTCTGATCGACCAATCTGTGGATTGCGGCGACCTTGTCGAACGATGCCACATCCATCCTGAATCTCGGGATGTCTTCGATCCTCACATACCCCGCATATCTGCCCGGGTATTTCTATAATTGTCATTTAGTAACTTGTGGGGTAGCTTGTGGGGTGAACCCCACAGAAAAGGGAAACGAGGCCCTCTCAACGTTTAACGATGATGCAGATGATGTCCTCGTCCGCAACCACATGTTCCATCCCCACGGTCTGTCCGGGGAACTTCGCACTCTTCCCCCAGATCATGGCATAACGGAAATTGTTCTTGAAATCGCGGTGGATGAGCTCGCAGACGTCACCGACGGTGTTGCCCCTCTTGACGATCAGCGGGATGTCCAGGTCCGCCTCCTGTCCCTGAGGCTTCAGATACACGCGGATCATGTCTATGGTGTCGTACAGGCCCTGCTGAAGGTCCTTGATCCCATATCCTGTGGCCGCGGAGATGGGGATGCAGCGGTAGTCCCTGTGCATGTCCATGGCGGCCTCGAGCTCCCCGGGCTTCGCCAAATCGACCTTGTTGATGGCCATGATCGCCTTTATGTAGACGCGGTTACCGGCAAGGACGTCGAGCATCTGCTCCACGTTGATGTCCTCACGGACGACCACCGTGGCATTGATGTGCCCGTATGCGGCAGTCATGTCCTTGATGGTCTCCACATCGATCTTCGTGAGCTTCAGGGTGGGCTTGACCAGGATGCCTCCGTGATCGGAATGGGTGATGACGACATCGGGCTTGCTCTGGTTCAGACGTATGCCCGCATTGTACAGCTCCCTGAACAGGACATCCATCCTAGGGTTGAACACGTCACATACCAGCAGGATGACATCAGCCGAACGTGCGGCCGCGATGACCTCCCTTCCGCGTCCCTTTCCGCGGGACGCGTCCTTGATCAGCCCGGGCATGTCCAGGATCTGGATCTTGGCGTGGTTGTAGAGCATGATACCGGGAACGACATCGAGGGTGGTGAAGTGATATGCACCGACCTCCGACTTCGCTCCAGTCAGCTGGTTGAGCAGGGTGGACTTTCCTACCGACGGGAAACCTACCAGGGCGACTGTGGCATTCCCCGCCTTCTTGACATAGAACCCTTTGGTCGGTCCCTTCGAAGAGCGACGCTTCTCCTCTTCCTCGGACAGCCTCGCGATCTTCGCCTTCAGCTTCCCGATGTGGGCCTCCGTGGCCTTGTTGTATTTGGTCTTGGAGATCTGCTCCTCCAATTCCTTGATCTGCTCCTCGATTGTCGCCATTCTACTCAGCCATCCCTGGTGTTGTATTTGCCGTTTGCTCAGATCCCCGGGTGGAAATATGAGTGCACGTACCCTTTCGCATCATCGTCCATCGCGGTCCAGAACGGATCCGTATCCTCGAACGAATCGTCATAGACGCGCATCAGGATGTCTGACGCATCCTTCCCGATCCTGTCGATCCCCTTGTCCCCCCAATAGAGCTCGAGACCGTCGATCCTCTCCTGATCCGTCGAGGATATGGCCTCCGCCATGGCGGCCTGGATGGATTCGGTCGCCCTGCGCATGCACTCTATAGAGCTCCTGACACCTGGGATGTCTCCCTTGGAGGTGCCCGCGACGACCTCCATGAACTCCCCCGCCTCGCGAATGAACTCGTCTATGACGATGGCCTGGTTCGTGATCGCAGGCTCCGCGAGGAAGTACTCGGTCATCAGTATGTATGCGGATTCGACCATGTTATACGCATCGTCCGCACTCTGGACCATGCTCTTCGAGTTGCAGAGCGCCTCCATTATGGTCTCGATCAGCACTGACGGGACGGTGTCGGCTATGCCGTCGACCTCCAGCAGTGGTGCCACGGACATCAGGCCCCCGTGGTAGGAGCCCCCGTCGTACACGGTCCTCAGGATCCATTGGGCGACGGCCTCCGCCATCGCGTCCTTCATGGACATCTGGACCTCGGGGTCCTGACCCTCGATCGCCTCTGCGAACGACCTTCCGGCCTCCTCCGCATCGCCTGTCATCAGGTGGTCCACGGAATCGGCCATGAGGCCGAACCACGGCCTGCTCTCGGATCCGGCGGACTCCCCGCCGCCGATTATGATCTCGATGAGGGACTCCGACTGCGAATCCAGGAACTCCGCGTCCGTATCCTCTGCGGCGATGGGATCCCCGCAATACATGCAGAATCCCTTTCCATCCTTCTCATCCATGAGAATCCTGTTTCCACACTTGGGACAGGTCAGAACAACGAAGCTCATATGAGCTACCATATCTGAAACCCCTATTTATAAGGGATATTAGAGAAGATGATACATCCGATACGATTGACTTCTACGAAAGGCTTTTAATGCCGTCGCGATGCGATGACGATGACAGAGAACGTCAGTGGAAAACGGTCCATCATCGGCGGCATAGTCGATGATTTCAAGGCCCTATCCACCAAGCAGATAGTCGCGATCGTTGTCGCGATAATGATAGCCCTTATCCTGGAGGTAAGTGGGCTTCTCATGTTCGGTTGCTTCGGCATTCTACTCATAGCCGTAGTACTGTACATGATTCCTCATCTGGTTCGTGTCGGGTCTGTGAAGGTCAAGACCATCATGTGCGTGGTCTTTGCCATACTGTCGATTGTCAGCGGAACCTTCATAATGAGTCCCCCTGACAATGATGCGCTTAGTCAGGAATCAAATGACAAGAGCATCACTGACATGAGCATATCTTATGATGAGACTGCGGAGACATACTCCATATCCCTCACCGCTGACCCCGCCATAGTGGAAGCGAAAGATGATTGGCACGTCAAAGTGGTCTATGGAAACATATCGGAGATAGGTTTCGGAATACCACAGGCACCGAGTACTTCCAACAGGGAGACCATCACATTGGCGGATATGGAAAAAGTCGGTAGCGTGTACAAGTGCACAACTACCCTCCCAGACATGAAGGACGGGTTCATCGTCAGCATAATGGTAGCAATTGAATGGAACGAATCGGAAGAAGGAGAGGACCCCTACTACATAGTCAGATCAGGAGATTCCATCGCCAGCGGCTACTACGACTCGGGAATCTCCAACTCCGATGCCCGCAGCGTCTTCTTCAAGGGAGCTGCCATCATCACGGCCGAGATCGTGGCCCTGTTCATGATCATCCTCCTGTTCTCGTTCTTCATGAGGCGCAGCGCCGAGAAGACCCGCGACAAGATGGAGGCCGAGGGGAGGCTGTACCCCAAGGGATACGGACTCTGCAAGAAGTGCGGTGCGACGGTTCTGCCGGGAGAGGTCGTCTGCAGGAAATGCGGAGAGTACATCGACGTCCCAGACGAGATGCGCGCACAGAAGAAGGACTTCTTCACCTGCTCCGAATGCGGCGCCGAGGTTCCGTCCGATGCGAAGGTCTGCCCCAAGTGCGGATCGTCCTTCGACGAGGAGGTCGTCGTGGAGGTCGCACATCCCGACGGATCCGTGGACGCCACGGTGGATACCGTGACGTGCCCCCACTGCAACGAGCAGATCCCCGCCAACGCGGACTGGTGCCCCAAGTGCGGCAAGAAGATCAAGGAATGAGAAATTCCGGATAAACAGTTTAAGCCCCCGTGATGGGGGCGATTACCATCATCCCGACGGATGATGGGCTTACTTCTTCCTCTTCCTGAAGGTGACCTTGGAGTCCTTCATGTTGACGACGGCGTCCTCCAGCTTCTCGATGAGGTCTGCTGCCGTCTTGATGAGGTCCCAACCGACCTCCTTCGCCATGACAGCCGTACCGTTGATGAACAGCCTGGCACTGATGCTGTACTTGAAGTTGCCACCGGCATCGTTGTACCTGGACACGTGCATGGTCAGGGACTCGGGCTTGTAGATCTTCGAGACCTTCTTCACCATCTCCTCTATGTCCGCATAGATCGCATCGGTCGCATCCTTCTCGTTGTCATCCAGACCGCTGATCTGGACGAACATCATGTCCCTCTCCCTGCATGCGGAGAGAAGTTCGATGATGTCGTACTCGGTGATGACCCCGACGAGCTCCTTGCCTTCGAGAACGGGTATCGTGGAGATGTTGTTGTCGACCATCATGTCGACCGCGGCCGCGATGTCCTCGTCCCACCCGATGGTCTTGACGGACGTCAGGGCGATGGACTCGACGGTTATCTGGGACCTGGAGCTCTTCTCCAGGTCTCCGATGGTCTTGTTGTCCTTCTTCCAGTTGTTGTCGATGATCTCCCTCATCCCGACGATTCCGACGACACCGTTCATGTCGTTGACGACCGGTATGGTCCTGTAGTCCTCGCGGATCATGAGCTCCAGCGCCTCATCCATCAGGTCGTTGGCCTTGACGGACTCCACGGGATTGCTCATTATCTCCCAGACCTTGATCTCCTTGAGGGCCTTGATGTCCCTCGCGACCTCGATCAGCCTGTTCCTCTGGATTATCCCCGTGACCTTCTTGCCGGTCACTATGGGAAGCTGCCTGCTGTTCGTGGAGACCATGAGCTCTGCGATCTTGGTGATCTCCATCGTGGGGGAGACTGCAGGCATCCCCTTGATCAGACCCTTGACCTTGGCGTCCAGGGTCACGCTCTTCTTCCTGAGGATGGATGCATAACTGACCATTCCAAGGAACTCCCCTCCATCCACAACAGGAATATCCTGATACTTGGTCTCCTTCATCAACGCGAGAACGTCCGCGATGCGATCATCGGAAGAGACCGTGGGGAATTCTGCAGACATGATCTTCTGAACGGACATGCCATCGATCTGCGATCTCAGCATAGCCAGCTTCTTCAGGTCTTCTAGGTCCTTTACTCCCATTTTACACCTCTGAACTCAATATTCAAGTACATTGGATATAACAGATTGCCTATTGGATACGAAATCCGTAGCCTTTGCTTCGGATATCCCAGATATGGTCCAGGTCCGTGTCAGAAAAAGTAAGAAGTTTTGTCAGAGTCGAAAGGTATTAAATACTGGTTGCCTCCCGACCGGACCGTGACACGCCAGGGTCGCGGTCGGGAGATGCGCTCTCAGAGCTCCGAGAACGGTGCGCCCGCGATCAGCCTGTCCACTATGGCGGGGACATCGGCAATCTTCACGCGCCTCTGGTCCTTGCTGTCCCTGTCACGGATGGTGACGGTCCCCTCGGACTGTCCTCCGGGCATGGAGTCGTAGTCCACGGTTATGCACCAGGGTGTACCGACCTCGTCCATGCGGGCGTATCTCTTCCCGATGGTTCCCGCGCCGTCGTAGTACGCCTCGACGCGGTGGGAATGGACGCTCTCGTAGATCGAGCGCGCGAGGTCGTCCAGGCCGTCCTTCTCCATCAGGGGGAACACACCCACCTTTATGGGCGCGACCTCGGGCCTCAGCCTCAGGACCGTGTAGTCCTCCGCGTCGTCATGGGAGTACGCATGCTCCAGAACGGTGTAGAATATCCTGTCGAGACCGTGGGAGGGCTCGATGACGTGAGGGATCACACGGTCCCCTGCGACCTTCTCCCTGACCGTCGCGACCTCGAAGAACCTGTCGTCGAGGACGATCTCCTCGCCGTCCACGCTGATGACGAGCTTCCCGTCCTTCACGTCGGCGGGGGTCTTGGTCTCCATGGCCGCGGCGATGTCCTTGGCCTTTCCCTTGAACTCGGGGCCGAGGGCCTTGTGCTTGGCCTTGACCTTCTCGACCTCCATCTCCTTAGGCTCGTCGAACCTCCTGAAGTGGGTGAGGTCCTGCCCGGAGAACTGGGCGTGCCTGGAGAGGTCCCAGCATCCCCTGTCGGCGATACCGGTGATCTCAGTCCATCCGTAGGAGAGGAGCGCCTCCGCGTCCCAGCAGTCCGCGGCGTAGTGGGCCATCTCGTCCTTGTCGTGCTGCCTGAACCTGAGCCTCTTCGGGTCAACGCCCAACCTCACGAGGAGCTGCCTCGTGGTGTACACGAAGTATGCGAGGACACGGTTGGCGATGATGCCGTCCTCCACGGCCTTCCCGACGGTGGTGGTCACGGTTCCGATGCCGGTGTTGGGCACCAGGTCGATGGTCTTGTTCTCGATGTCCTTGAAACGGGGCCAGTCCTTGTCATCGGGGTCGACGAAGAGCTCGACCTCCATCATATTGAACTCCCTCATGCGGATCATGCCCTGCCTGGGCGCGATCTCGTTGCGGTATCCCCTGCCGGTCTGGATGACACCCATGGGCATCTTCTCCCTGTTGTAGCGGTAGAGGTTCTGATAGTTCACGAAGATCCCCTGAGCGGTCTCCGGCCTCATGTACCCGACACGGGACGAGCCGGGACCGATGTTGGTCTTGAACATCAGGTTGAACTCGTCCACCGGCCCGAGGTCCCCTCCGCACTCGGGACACTTCACACCGTACTTGACGAACGCATCCTCCAGCTCCTTGGGGCTGAGGATGTCGGGGTTCTCGAAGTACTGCTTGACCATGTGGTCCGCCCTGAACGGGGACTGGCATTTGGTGCAGTACGTGATGTAGTCCGCGAACTCGTCCACGTGACCGGAGGCCTTGAAGACCTCCCTGGGATTGACGGTCTCCGAATCGATCTCGATGAATCCCTCGCGTCCCTTGTAGATGGCGCGCCAGGTGTCCACGATGTTGTTCCTGAGTGTGCAGCCGAGAGGACCGTAGTCGTACATCCCTGCGACCCCTCCGTAGATCTCGAAGGAGGGCCAGATGAACCCCCTGCGCTTGCAGAGGGACATCAGGTCCATTGCGTTGACCGCGTTGTCTTTGTTATCGCTCATTTGGATCCCGTAATCGCGCAAAGGACATCCACATCATAAATCATGCCAAGGAGCTCGTCCTTGTTGCCGTGCACCGGGACCTGTCCGTAATCGTTGGAGATCATGGCCTTGGCGACCTCGGACAGGTTGGTCTTCTTGAACACCGAGTACGGGTTCCTGACCATGACGTCCTTGACGAGGCGGCTGTCGTTGAGGTACTTGTCGGTGGCGGAGTAGAACAGGGGAAGGACGTTCCTCGCCCCGGACATGTTCCCTATGTCGGCGATGCCGAGCTCCTTCAGCGCGTCCGAGTCCTTCACCTGGTCGCTGAACAGGTCACGGTCGGTGAGGATGCCGACGAACTTCCCGACGGAGTCCAGGACGGGGACCGCGGGGACGTCGCTGACACGCATCGCGGGGATGGTGTAGGAGAGGGGCTCCCCCTCCCAGGCGGTGACGCACGTCGTGCGGATCACGTCCTCCGCGAGCATGGTCGTCTTCATGTCCCTCACGAGCCTGAGGAGGTCGGTGGGCGTGACGATCCCTATGAGCCTCCCATCCTCCACGACGGGGAGCCTGTGTATCCTGAGGGTGCTGAAGATCTCGGCGGCCTTCTCGATGGGGTCGTCCGGACCGATCGTTATGCACTCCCTCTTCATCACGAGGGACAGCTGGTCCTCCTCGAAGTTCCTGAAGATGTCCCTTCTGGAGACGACTCCGACGAGCTTCCCGTCGGTCGCACGGATGACCGGGAGTCCGGTGAGTCCGTTCCTGACCATTATGTTGATCGCATCGCTGCGCGATCCAGGGACCTCCACGACTATGGGCGCGGCGGTCATCACATCTGCTACTGTCTTGCTCATTTAGTTCGAAGCCTCCGAGGCTCTGACGACCATCACCGGGCACATGGACGCCCTGACGACCCTCTCCGCGACGCTTCCCATGAGGAGCTTGGACATCCCGGTCCTTCCGAGGGTACCCATGACGATTATGTCGTAGTTCGGGGACTCCTCCAGGATCACCTTGACGGGGGTCCCCTCCTTGATCGACAGCTCGACCTCCACGCCCTCCTCGGCCCCGAGGTCGCGGACGTAGTCGACTGCCACCTTCCCCTCCTTCTCGAGGGTGTTGTAGACGTTCATGACCGCTGTGTCCATCGGCATGTTCGTCAGGATCGTCTGGTCCAGCACGTAGAGCGCGGTGACCTTCCCACCGGAGAGCTTCGCCAGCTCCATGGCCTTCTTGACAGCGGACTTGGTGTACTCGCTGCCGTCTGTCGGCACCAATATGTTCTTGAATGTCATTTCAAAGCCTCCTTTAGCTTAGCACGATCCTGTGACCCGTGCCGTCCAATGCCTGGGAAACGCTCATTTCCGTCGTCGGAAGCACTGTCACGGGACCTTTGACCACTGCACCTCTATTGGATGAGACCGCATTTAATATCTTTCCAGATACGCGCGCGAGAGCACGCAGGGAATCGTCCCCGTCGCCACCCTGCCCGACCGCCATACGGAGGAACTCGCGTGCCTCCGACACCATGTCCGGCCGGCACAGCATCCCGTTGTCCGTCCCGATGGCCAGGTCCACCCCGTTAGCCTGTGCGCGCGCTATAGGGGAGACCTTCCCGAAGTACGCGTTGGACGTGGGGCACACCACTAGCGGCACCTCCGCCTCGGCGCACTTGGCCAGGTCGTCGTCCGTGGCCTCGCACATGTGGACTATGAACGCCGGGTCCAGCGAGAGGACCTGGTCTATGTCCTCGCGCGCCCTCTCGCTCACGTGTATGGCGAAGACCTTCCTCCTCTCGCGGACGATGTCTGCGACCTCCTCCACATACGAGGGGTCCATGTCGGACATGCCGGAGATCCCTATGCCGTCCGCGACCGAGAGTATGTCCTCGATCTCCTGGGGGTCGCATTCCGGGGAGGTTGGTCTTCCAAGTATGACCGCCTCGGGCACCGCCTGCCTCAGGAGCCGGCACCCCTGCAGCCCGCCCTCGCGGAAGTCCACGAAGGTAGCAGACCCGTACCCCCGGGAATCGGATGCGAACCTGCGCATGCTATCCGCCAGCTCCGATGCGGGGGCCTCCCCGAGGTACCTGTGCTTCAGGCCGTCGGGGGGTGCCACCAGCTCCTCCAGGGACATGCCCTCCGGGATCCGGAGACCGTAGTCGGCACAGTGGGTGTGCATGTTCAGGACGTCCGCGAGCATGTACCCGCGCACATCCGGCTCCGAGGGCGCCTGCCCGGTCCCGGAACGGACGACGGCACCGTCCTCGGCGATGAGCCAGCCCTCCCTGGGGCCGTGCCTGTCCATGAGGATCCCCTCGACCGTGAGGGTCCCTGCGTCGCCGCGCATTTGGCGCGGACCATCGGTCCGATCCGCCGTCGTCATCGGAGCAGCTCTACCACATCGCCGGCACGGTCGACCACTATCATGTCCGGATCGGCATCCAGCCATTCGGCCTCGGTGCAGCTTCCGGTGAGCACCCCGACGAAGACGGCCCCGGCCCCCACGGCGGACTGCCAGTCCGAGATGTTGTCCCCGACGTAGAGGATCTCGGACGGGTCCACTCCGAGAAGCGATGCGAACTGGACCATCGCGACGGGCGATGGCTTGGCATCGTCGTAGAAGGAGTAGTCGCGGCCCATGACCGCATCGAAGTCGTCGAATGCCGGGCCGAGGGCCCTTTTGGCATACTGGAGGCTCCCCCTGGTGAGGATGCCGACCTTCAGACCCTTGGCCCTGATGCCGTCGATGGCCTCCAGCGACCCGGGGAACGGCTCCGCCTCGTCCACGAACTCGCACTCGCACTCGGTGGCCAGGTCGTCGATCTCCGAATTGATCCCCTCCCACTCGGACCCGCGGCCGTTGGCCTCCAGCCATCTCCTTATGGGCGTCCTGAGCCTCTTCGCCCTGCCCTCGAAGTCTATCTCGTCGAACGGGACGCCGTGACGGGCCAGGACCTCGCGGTCCACGTTGTTCAACCTATCATAGTCGACATGCGTCCTGAGAAAGGTGCCGTCCATGTCGAATCCCACGGCCTTGAAGCGCCCGACCATGCTACCGTGATGTGGGAGAACCTATAAATCGGGATTCCCGGAGAGGGCATGCCGCGGGCGTCAGTGCCCGGACGGCCACATGCCCTTCAGCCTGCTGCCCTCCCTGTCGCCGTCCATGGTCCATACCTCCATCCCGGGGATGACCATCCTGACGACCGGGACCTGGAGCTCCGGACGGGTGAGGTCGACCGCGATCACGCTGTCGAACCCCGCGTCGACGAGCCTCCCGAACACCACCTCTATATCGTCCAGGACGTCGTCCGTGGAGGCGTCCCCCATGTCAGACAGGCGCGTCCTCCTCTTGGAGTCCGTGTACCACAGGCGGTTGACCGCCTTGATCCTCTCATAACCCATCTCCCGCGTGGCCCTCTGGATCTGGGCGTTTATCTTCTTGCCGTCCTTGTGCGTGGCACGGCTCTGCGCGACCTCCGTGATGGCGCGGATGGCGGCTATCTCCGGGTTCAGATGGGTCCCGACCCCGATTGTGAGCATCTCCGGGTCCTTGGTCCCGACATCGTCCGCTGCGGCCCCGATGGTCGGGACCCCCACGTCGCTCGTCAGGTCCTTGAGGTGGACCTCTATGCCATGCGTCCCGAACCTCTCCAGCAGCTGTCCCGGCACGGAGTCCGGGTCCACGACGACGTCTGGGACGGGGTCGTTCCTGTACTCCGCTATGGACCATGCGTCCCTCTCGATCAGCTCGAACGTCGCGTGGAGGACCGCCTCCTCCATGGTGTTCCCGGCGGCTATGCCGTTGGTGTGGAACTTGTAGAGCTGGAGGTCCGTGTCCGGCTTGTACGGGTAGAACGCCTCGCATGCCGGCACCCATATCGGCTCCCCCCTGAACATCTCCCATCCGGGGGTCCATGCGATCTCCGCCCCGGGGAGGTTGTCCAACGCCCATATCGGGAGGATCAGGTCCGCCGGGTTCACGGCGGCCATGACGTCCTTCGCCTGCTCGTATGTCCCGAACACGACCTCGTCGGAATCCCTCATCTCCGCGCTGTAGCGCTCTATGGACTCCATGACGGCGGAGGCCTCCGCCTGCTCCTTCGTGACGCCCTTCCCGTTGTAGTACTTGGGTATCCCGAGCGCGGTCTCCTGCCTGTCCACGGAGAACACCGGGATGCCCACGTCGTCCTTCGACGTTATGTCCTCGGGCTGCCCGAGGCCCGCCGCATCCAGGAGCGGGAGCACCCTCGCGAGCGTCTGCTCTGGGGGCACCACCCTTATTCCGGTGTCTTTCGCATACTTTGGACATGGCTTCAGATCCAGCATTCACTGCCTCCGGTGTGATAGAATGTTTTGTGCCGGGTCACGGTAGTAGCCCCCCTTCTGTTTCAGACGGCATTCAACTACGCGTCCTACCCACGGGTCCCGGGCAGGTCTTCCCCGTTGTGCGGACTTGCTCCGGTGGGGAGTCGCCGTTTCACCAAATCTCCGGGAACGTCACCGCCTGGCGGATCATCCTGTGGACCGGATCTGTGTCGTTTCTGTGCCCTTGCCACGGCTCTCGCCGCATGCGCTTACGCGCATCCACCTTGCCCTAGGAGGAGGGAACTTCCTCAGCTGGCTCACGCCTACCGTCGGCCGTCCTCCGTCTCCCGGCACTGCCGGCCCTATGATGGGCATCGTAGTTAATTGCATCGCAGACGCCCTCCCGTCGACCCATCGGGACATCCTTATCTAAGAAGGGGACGATACCCCGCGCATGGAGAAGGATGCCCTGAAGCGCATGGCGGTGGTGTTCATCGCCGTCATGTTCATCGCGCTCTGCCTGACCATTCCGCTGATGTACTTCGTCCTGGAGGCTCCGATCGCGATGGTCGCGGTCGCCGCCGTGATCTACCTGGCACTGGCCGGGGGGATGGCGTACTACACCCGCGAGAGACTGCAAGAGATAGAGGAGGGATTGGACGATGCTGTTGACGACTACTGAGAACATTCCGGGGAAGAGCTACGAGATCCTCGGGATCGCGAAAGGGAACATGATCCAGACCAAGAACATCGGTCGCGACATCGGCCAGGGGCTGAAGTCCATGGTCGGAGGGGAGCTGTCGACCTACACCGAGATGATGAACGAGGCCCGCGCGGTCGCCACCAAGAGGATGGTGGAGGATGCGGAGAGGCTCGGAGCGGATGCCGTCGTGATGATGCGCTACTCCACGTCCACGGTCGCCGCCGGAGCGGCCGAGGTCATCGCCTACGGCACTGCCGTCAGATACGTTTGAGCACAAACGGCCCTTCCCCCGTCGGGAAGGGCCAATACATTTTTCATCGCATACCGCGAACGCGCCCTCATGACCGGGACGGACGGCATGAGGATCAGGATCGTCGAGAACGGACCGTACATCGTCGAGGGGAACGTTCCCCTGTTCGAGAAGGCCATAACGTACGACGAGGGTGCAGGGTACGCATGGAGGACCATCAGGGAGATCGAGCACGGCCCGGTGTACTCGCTGTGCAGATGCGGGAAGACGTCCGACCCGCCGTTCTGCGACGGCGGAGCTCACAAGCGCTTCAAGGGGAAGGAGGTCGCCGACAGGAGACCGTTCGACGAGAGATGCGACATCCACGAGGGGCCGGGGGTCGTCCTGAAGGACGACATGAGATGCTCCATGTCCAGGTTCTGCCACAGGAAGGCCGGGACCCCCTGGAAGCTCCTGGACAGGAGCGATGACCCAGCGGTCCTCGAGGAGATCGTCCGCGGGTCCCTGGAGTGCCCGTCGGGGAGGATGCTCCTGGTGAGGCCGGACGGCAGCATCGTCGACGAGTGTCCCGAACCGGCGATATGGATAATCCAGGACCCCGGGAAGAACGTGTCGGGGGGCATCTACGTCATGGGCGGGATACCCATCATAGGTTCAGACGGCTTCGAGTACGAGACCAGGAACCGCGCGGTGCTGTGCAGGTGCGGAAGGTCGAGGAACATGCCGTTCTGCGACGCGATACACATCAACGGGATGTACAAGGACAGCAGGAGCAGGAAGGACAGGGACTGACGTCCCGACACGTCGGCGCCGCCTCGGGTACGACCCGTGCCCATATTAGAAGGATAAAAGGGATGGAGGGGTCGCCCCCCTCCGATGTTTCACTGCTTGGGCTTCTTCGAGAGGACCTCGTCCACGTCCTCCATGTCCTCGCGGACCTGCTTGTCGACCTTGGCGGTCTCCTCGTGGATCTCCTCCGGCGTCGGGATCGGCCCGAGTATGTCGTCCGCCGTTCCGACAGCCCTCTCCAGGTCGCTCATGTCCGAGACGGGACGGTCGGGTATCCTGGATGCCGTCCCTACGTAGTCCGATATCCCCTCGACCAGCCTCGTGAGCTCCATCGGGAAGAAGAACTTCGTGGACTCGCCCTTCCCGACCTCCTGCAGGGTCTGCATCGACAGCACCGACATCGCCTTGGAGTCCATTGCGGCGGCCCCGACGGACATTATCCTGAGCTTCTGGGCCTCTCCCTGTCCCTCCAGGATCGTCGCGAGCCTCTGACCCTCGGCCTCGAGGATCATGGACTGTCTCTTTCCCTCGGCTTCCAGGATCATCGACTTCTTCTTTCCCTCGGCCTCGAGGATGGCGGCCCTCTTCTGACCGTCCGCCTCCAGGATCGCCGCACGCCTCTTCCTCTCCGCGGACGTCTGGTCCTCCATGGAGTCCTTGACCTTCTTGGCCGGGTCGACCTCCCTGATCTCGACGGCCTCGATCTTGACCCCCCACTTGTCGGTGTTCTCGTCGAGGATGTCCCTCAGGCTCACGTTGATCCTCTCCCTGGAGGACAGGATCTGGTCCAGCTCCATCTCCCCGATGATCGACCTGAGCGTGGTCTGTGCGAGGTTGACCGTGGCGAGACGGTAGTTCGTGACCTCGAAGAAGGCGTTCCTCGGGTCGGTGACCTTGATGTATATGACTGCATCCACCGCGACGGGGGAGTTGTCCTTGGTGATGACCTCCTGCTTTGGGACGTCCAGGACCTCCGTCCTCAGGTCGAGCTTGACCACCTGGTTTATGAGGGGGCACACGAAGTTCAGACCCTGGTTCAGGACCCTCACGAACTTACCCAGCCTCATGTAGATCGCCTGCTCGTACGGCTGGACGATCTTCACCCCGCTGAGCAGCACGGTGATCACTGCCACCATCGCGATGATGGCCAACGCTATCATTGTCAAATCCATATCCTCAACCTCCTGACTCACGACCTGCGAACGTGGACGTGGACGCCCTCGCTGCTCTCCACCGTGACACGGGCACCCTCCTCGATCCCCTCGTCGGATGTGGCGGACCATGTGTCCGAACCTATCCTCACCTTGCCCCTCATGCTGCCGGGCTCGGTGGCCGTGACCACCACGCCCTCCTTCCCGACCAGCGATTCCATGACCGTGGTGGACGGAGGGACGGGCCTGGCCAGCCTCTGGTACCCTTTCAGGGTCAGCAGGGTCACGGGGATCGCTACCGCGACCGCTATGACCGGCGACCATACGGACATGAGGATGTCCGGGGAGACCAGGCCGATGATGCCCACTACGAGAAGGACCAGCCCAGGGATGATCATGAACGCGCCGGGGGTCAAGGCCTCTATTATGAGGAACACTGCCCCTATGACGACCAACACTATCGCAATGGTGAACGGGTCCATGACACGTAATGGTGCTGCATATATTTGAAAAAGCGATTCCCGCCTTCTCCATTCGACGTCTCTCAACCTTTATTATCGCCCGGGGCATATGATAATCCATGAAGAAGGTGAACACGGGAGGTCTCGCATTCCAGAGGATGAGGGAAGGTGACAAGTTCTATGTCGACAAGACCCTGCTCATAAAGGACGTCCTCGACAACGACGAGAACGGAGTCTACCTGTTCACCAGACCCCGCAGGTTCGGGAAGACCACCAACATCACCATGCTCGACGCCTTCTTCAACATCGAGTACGAGGGGAACGACTGGTTCGACGGCCTGGCGATATCCGACCATCCCGAGTATGCGGGATACAAGAACGCGTTTCCGGTGATCTGCGTGGACATGAAGGATGTCGTGCCAGGGCCTGGGTCGGACTATGATGGCTTCATCGATAACATCCAGACTCTCATGTGCGACACCTACCTAAGGTTCGAATACCTGCTGGACTCCGATAGACTTGGGGAGAAGGAGAAGAACAGACTGGAACCGATATTCGACATGACGTCCAACGAATCGTTGCTCGCGAGTTCGCTGAAGAATCTGTGCCAGGCACTGGAGAAGCATCATGAGAGGAAGGTCATCGTGCTCATCGACGAGTACGACCGTGCCATAACCGATTCGTTCGGAACGGAGCTCCAGAGGAGCATCGTCGCGTTCCTGGGAAACTTCCTGTCTTCCTCGCTCAAGAGCAACAGCAGCCTGCAGATGGCCTATGTCACCGGCGTGATGCAGGTCGCCAGGGCAGGGATGTTCTCCGGACTGAACAACATAACCGTGAACAACGTGTTCTCCACGAGGTCCGACGAGAGGTTCGGGTTCACCGAGTCCGAAGTCAGGGAGATATTGGGATACTATGGGCATCCCGAGAGGTTCGACGAGGTCAGGGAGTGGTACGACGGATACCGCTTCGGGAACGCTGAGGTGTACAACCCGTTCAGCGTGATGAACTATGTCGCGAAGGATTTCACACCGGCCGCATACTGGGTGAACACCAGCGCAGATGTTCCGTTGAGATGGCTGATCCAGCGGGTCGATGCGGACAGCCTGGGAATGGTGGCCAACCTGATCAACGATCAGCCCACGACGCATACCCTCCATTTCACGATGACCTATGATGAGCTCAACACCTCCAGCACAGAGGACCTGCTGTCGCTGATGGTCATGACCGGTTACCTGAACGCGGTCCCCACGGAAGGTGATGACTACGCCATCACCATCCCGAACAAGGAGGTCCGGAGCATAGTGGACCGGAGCCTCGCGAGGAACGTCCGCGTCAGCGACTCGATCTTCTCTGACTTCAACTCAGCGGTGCTGGACGGTGATGCCGAGAGGGTGGCGTCCATCCTGCAGACGATCCTGTGCGATGCGAGCTACTTCGACCTGAGGGACGAGTCGTCATACGAGCTCGTGCTCCTGACGATCATGCACGGGATCCTCGGGAACTACAAGGTCGAATCCCAGAAGGAGAGCGGCAACGGGAGGGCCGACCTCGTGCTGACTCCGACACGTGACGGAGCGGTACCGATGATCATGGAGCTGAAGGTGGCTGACTCCGAGTCCGTGCTGGACTCCGAGGTCGACGGTGCCCTGGAGCAGATCCGCTCCAAAAGGTACCATCTCGGCATGACCGGGAAGGTCGTCCTTGTCGGTCTCGCGTTCTTCGGGAAGGTCCCGAGATGCCGCACCGAGGTCATCACGATCTGACCACTTATCCACCCGAGAGGGTCCTCTCAACCTTTAATACCGCCGAAGGGCATGTCGGACCATGAAGAAGGTGAACACGGGAGGTCTGACGTTCGAGGAGATCCGCAAAAGCGACAAGTTCTACGTCGACAAGACACTGCTTATAAAGGATGTCCTTGACAACGACGAACGGGGAGTCTATCTGTTCACCAGACCCCGCAGGTTCGGGAAGACCACCAACATCACCATGCTCGACGCCTTCTTCAACATCGAGTACGAGGGGAACGACTGGTTCGACGGCCTGGCGATATCCGACCATCCCGAGTATGCGGGATACAAGAACGCGTTTCCGGTGATCTGCGTGGACATGAAGGACATCGCGATCGCATCCAGTTCCGATTATGGATTCTTCATCAAAAGGATCGGGGAGGTCATGCGTAGAATCTGCTTCGGATTCCAATACCTGCTCGATTCCGAGTCAATCGGCAGATACGAGAAGGATCTGTTGAGATCCTTGCTGGAGAAGACAGCGGATGAATCCGAGCTCATCGATTCCATGAAGAACCTATGCTATCTGTTGGAGAAGCATCATGGGAAGAAGGTCATCGTCCTCATAGACGAGTACGACCGTGCCATAACCGATTCCTTCGGCACCCCCCTGCAGGAGAGGGTCATTGGATTCCTGGGAAGCTTCCTGTCCTCCACGCTCAAGAGCAACAGCAGCCTGCAGATGGCCTATGTCACCGGTGTGATGCAGGTGGCCAGGGCAGGGATGTTCTCCGGACTGAACAACATAACCGTGAACAACGTGTTCTCCACGAGGTCCGACGAGAGGTTCGGGTTCACCGAGTCCGAAGTCAGGGAGATATTGGGATACTATGGGCATCCCGAGAGGTTCGACGAGGTCAGGGAGTGGTACGACGGATACCGCTTCGGGAACGCTGAGGTGTACAACCCGTTCAGCGTGATGAACTACGTCGCAGAGGGCTTCAAACCGGCCGCATACTGGGTGAACACGAGTGCCGACGTCCCCCTGAAGTGGTTGATCCAGAGGGTGGACGCCGACAGCCTGGGGACGGTGGCCAACCTGATCAACGGGCATCCCGTCAGGCAGAGGCTGCATTTCACCATGACCTACGAGGAGATGAACGCATCCTCGGAGGAGGACCTCTACTCCCTCATGGTCATGACCGGTTACATGAACGCCGTCCCCGACGGTGACGACTGCGTCATCACCATCCCGAACAAGGAGGTCCGGAGCATAGTGGACGACATGATGTCCAAGAACGTCCGCGTCAGCGACTCGATCTTCTCTGACTTCAACTCGGCCGTCCTCGAAGGGGATGCCGAGAGGATGGCGTCCATCCTGCAGACGATCCTGTGCGATGCGAGCTACTTCGACCTGAGGGACGAGTCGTCATACGAGCTCGTGCTCCTGACGATCATGCACGGGATCCTAGGGGACTATGAGGTGAGGTCGCAGAAGGAGAGCGGCAACGGGAGGGCCGACCTCATATTGACGCCCACCCGCGAGGGGATCGTACCGATGATCATGGAGCTGAAGGTGGCTGACTCAGAGTCCGTGCTGGACTCCGAGGTCGACGGTGCCCTGGAGCAGATCCGCTCCAGGAGGTACCATCTCGGCATGACGGGCAAGGTCGTCCTCGTCGGTCTCGCGTTCTTCGGGAAGGTCCCGAGATGCCGCACCGAGGTCGTCTCCATCTGATGGACGGCATTTCCGGATCGCCTCAGCATCAAGTCCGCCCGTTGCCCTGCGTGCGGCCTCGTTCTTCCGCCCCATCCTCAGACGGGATGGAATCATGCCGATAATCTCACACTTCCTCCGAATTCCCGACGGTCTCGGGTTTATATCGAGGATGCATCGACGCGATCGGACACGGGAAGCTATGGTCTGGAGAGAGGCCGAGGCGTCCGGAGTGTCCGGTCACCGGAGAAGATCCG
>NZ_JBEQWH010000007.1:0-103519 GCF_047501175.1 Candidatus Methanoprimaticola sp. MG2 | reverse complement strand
TTTTGAAGAAACAACCAGATTGAATTACAGAATCGAGGAATTAGGAAACACACTAGAGGAGTACCCAATTCTTATATATCGGAACTATATCCGCACCTTAAAGGCTCTCCGTGCAAGGGTATCCGAGCCTGGCCAAAGGAGATAGGTTCAGGGCCTATTCTCGTAGGAGTTCGAGGGTTCAAATCCCTTCCCTTGCACCATCATTCTCAACCAGTCCGACATCGTCGTGATTCAAAGCGGCATCACTGTTGCCACCTTCCCTTGCACCAATTTTTCCATCCTGATCGTATTTTTCGGATTCTCGGTCGCTAGGTCCGTCCTTCACATCCGCACTATCGTCGCCAGATCCAGCGGTCCCACGCAGCGTCAGATAATGGATATCGCTATGCCGGATACGGTGATCAGCAGGAGTATGCCTGCCACAGCGGACCAGAACACGTCCTTCTCCCTGAGCAGGCAGATGAACGAGACCACCACGCCCGCGAAGGGCGACAGGATCAGGACGAGTATGCCGGCACGGAGGACCGTGTCGCCGGACCCGCCCATGCTCATGACGAGACCGATCGCCATCAGTGCCATCCCTAGGACCACTCCCGCACGGAGGGTGAATGCCGTGGACCTGTTCAGGTTCATAGGACCCCCACCGCCTGAAGGAGCACCATGGTCGCCATTATGAACACGACCACGGAGAAGTATTTCCTGAGATGCTTGGCGTCGATCCTCCTGGTGAGCGATGTGCCGACCAAGGCTCCGAGGAACGCCCCGATGGCGACCCCTGCCGCATATTCGAGGAGGACCTGCCCTCCTAGGAAGTATGTCACGGCTCCGGAGAATGCGGTTATCCCGATCATGTAGCTGCTCGTGGCGCTCGCGGCCTTCATCGGGACGTGCATGTAGATGTTCATAAGGGGGACCTTGACCATCCCCCCGCCGACACCGGTCATGGAGGAGATCATGCCTGCCACGGTGCACAGGGCCATGCCGCCCCCTATGTGCTGGACCTCGTAGTCTATGGACTCCCCGTTGGATTCGTCGCTGTACCTGAACGCATACCTCCCGGAGGAGTCCTCCGAAGGCGGGACGACCTTCTCCGGATTCCTCAGCATGCGGTATCCGCTGATGTAGACGATGGCCGCGAAGATCACCATCAGGACCCATTCCTGGAGGTATGTCGCGACGATCGCTCCGATGATGGCGCCTGCGGCGGTCGTTATCTCCATCAGCAGCCCCAGACGGACGTTGGACAGGCCCTTGTCCACGAATACGGTCGATGCGCCCACCGATCCCGCGATTATGCCGATGAGGCTGATCGCCACCGCCTCTGTGGGAGCCAGTCCGAACACGAGCATCAGGAGCGGGACGAATATTATCCCGCCGCCCAGTCCGAAGAGCGCTCCGAGCACGCCCGCGCCGAGGCCCATGACGATGAGCCCTGCCAACACGATCGGATCCATGTGCCCCCATCCCCCGTATCGTTACTAAATGTTGCGAATGTCCGACGGGGGCATCATTATTAAGACCGTAACACGGTGCTTAATCCATGGGCGTATCTTCGGCATTGGACAGATACTTCGGGATATCCGAGAGGGGATCCGATCTCAGGACGGAGATAAAGGGCGGGTTCCTGGTGTTCTTCGCGATGTCGTACATCATCGCCGTCAACACGAAGATGATGTCGGACGCCCACATGGACCCGGATGCGGCGTTCACGGCGACGATCCTCATGTCCGCGATAGGGTCGCTCCTGATGGGGCTGTACGCGAAGTTCCCTGTCGCGATGGCCCCTGGGATGGGCATCAATGCGATGTTCTGCTATACGGCCGTCCTGACCATGGGGTTCACCTGGCAGGAGGCTCTGGTGGCCGTCATAATATCCGGGGCGCTGTTCTTCGTGGCGACCATGTCCGGTATCAGGCGCAGGGTCCTGGACAACATACCGTTCGGGATAAAGGCGGGGATCACCGCCGGTATCGGGTGCTTCATAGCGTTCATAGGTCTTCAGAACGCAGGCATAATCGCGGACAGTCCATCCACACTCGTATCCCTGGGCGACATGTCGGACCCGGCGGTGCTCCTGGGACTGTTCTGTATAGTAGTGTCGGTGTTCCTCGTGGCGAAGAAGGTGTCCGCAGGTGTCCTCATAGGGATGATTGCCACTGCCATCATGGGCGTGGCGATAGGGGTCATCGACCTTCCACAGTCATTGTTCGCATCCCCCGCGGCCCCTCCGATAGGGGATTTCCTGGATGGCATCGGGCCCAATCTCCTGAGCATCAAGTTCCTGGTCCTGGTCATAGCATTGTCATTCGTCGAGTTCTTCGACGGTTCCGGGACGCTCATGGCGGTCGGGAAGCGCGGAGGGTTCGCCGATGACGAAGGGAACGTGACCTGCGAGACCGCGCTCAGGGTGGATGCGGGCATAGCGTCGCTGTCCGGTGCGGTGGGATGCACCCCCACCACCGCATACGCCGAATCGGCGGTCGGAGTGGAGGCCGGGGCAAGGACAGGTCTGGTGCCGGTCGTGGTCGCGATCCTGTTCATGGTGTCGCTGTGGATAGCCCCGTTGTTCGGTATGATCGAGTACAGCTGTACCGTCGGTGCGATGGTCCTGGTAGGGGCGGCGATGATGTCCGAGCTGAAGGGAGCGGACTGGTCGGACACACCCACCATGATAACCATACTCATGACGGTGCTGATGATGATCCTGACCTACTCGATCACGGACGGTATCGCCTTCGGCATAATCCTGTACTGCGTGACGATGATGGGTGCCGGGAGGATGAGGGAGGTCAGTCCCGTCCTGTATGTCCTGTCCGTGATATTCATCCTCTATTTCGTCGTCTGCGCGATATCATTTTAATCGTGTTCGGGGTTGAACGGGCGTGTCCATCATACTCGCAAGGTACTCCGAGATCGGCCTCAAGAGCGCTCCCGTCAGGAAGAGGTTCGAGAATCAGCTTCGCGACAATGCCGTGGCGATGCTCATGGAGGACGGTGTCGAGGCACTCGTGAACAAGCAGGGTGCCAGGTTCTATGTGGAGGCCGAGGATCCGGAGAGGGCCGTGGCCTCCCTGAGGCGCGTGTTTGGGATAGCATCCCTGTCCATCACGGAGGAGACCTCCTCGAAGATGGAGGACATGTGCGCACTCGCGGCCGAGTTCTCCATTCCCCGGCTATCGCCCGGGCAGTCGTTCGCGGTCAAGGCCCGCAGGGAAGGTTCCCAGGGGTACACGAGCATGGATGTCGGCCGCGAGGTCGGTTCGGCGATATTCCTCGCCAACGAGGACAAGGGCGTGAAGGTGGACCTGACGGACCCCGACGTGACGTTCTACGTGGAGGTCAGGGACAACAGGGCATACATCTTCGGGGACTACATCAGATGCCATGCGGGACTTCCAGTGGGCAGTCAGGGAAAGGTGCTGGCACAGGTGGACGACGATCGCGGGCTGGTCTCGGCATGGCTCATGATGAAACGCGGATGCCGCGTCATAGTATCCGGCTCGAGGGACTGGTCCTGCCTGAAGGCGTACGATCCGCTGATCCGTGGCGGAGAGCATCACAAGCAGGCGCTCGGATACGTCCTCGGGACGGGTCTGGACGACCTCGACAGGGTCGATGTGTCGAAGTACGACCTCCCCGTCTACTTCCCCACGGTGGGGATGCCGGACGGAGAGGTCGCGGAGCTCCTCGATGTCATCGAGAACGGGCTCTGACGATCCCCGATCCGCAGTGTCGATGCGGAGGGGCGCGCCCGAGCGGGTCGGAGCCCCATATCGTCCTCGAACGTCATCCGGTCGTCTCATCGGCCCTTATCCTGATGGACTCGAGGACCGGCATGATGAAGATCTTGCCATCCCCGGGATGTCCGGTCTGGGCCTTCCCTCTGATCGTGTCTATCACGGTCTGCACCCGATCGTCCTCGACGACGGTCTCTATCTTCACCTTCTCGATCTCGTCGACCACGAACTTCCCGACCCTCGTCGTGAACACGAGGCCCATCTGCTCCCCGCGCCCGGTGACGTGGGTGATGGTCATGCCGTAGATGCCTATGTCCTTGAGTCCATCCTTGACGAACTGCAGCCGTTCCGGTCTGATTATAGCTACTATCATCTTCATTCGAATCACATCACGTATGCGGACTCCCCGTGCTCCACGACATCGGATCCGATCATCTGTTCCTCCTCGCTGAGGGTGGCACCCTTGCCGATGGTGCGCATCATCATGAGGTCGATGACCTTCATGATCGCATAGGACACCAGGAAACAGTAGACCAGCGTGACGACGACGTTCACCAGCTGTCCTACCATCATCTCCCAGTGACCCTCTATGAGGCCGCCCACGCCGACCCAGCTGTAGCCGGCTATGGAGAAGATCCCGACTGCGAGGCATCCCCATATGCCTCCGATGCCGTGGACACCCATGACATCGAGGGCATCGTCCACTCCGGACTTGTTCCTCATGAATATGATCCCGAAGTAGCAGATCGCCGCGCTTATGGCACCGATGACGACCGCCGCCCAAGGGTCCACGAACCCGCATCCGGGCGTGATGCCTACAAGTCCTGCGAGGACCCCGGCACAGAGGCCAGTGACACTGACGCGTCCGACGTGGAAGTACTGGATGCCCATCCAGACGATCGTGCTGACCGCCGAGGCCATCATCGTGTTGACCATGGCCAGTACCGCGATCTCATCGAATGCACCCTCGGATCCGCAGTTGAACCCGAACCATCCGATCCACAGGGTCATCGCACCGAGGAACATGACCGGAACGTTGTGGGTACGGCCCTTCGACACCCTGTCGCTCCTCCTTCCGATGGCGATCGCGCATGCTACACCGGAGATGGCGGAGCACATGTGGACCACGGTCCCTCCGGCGAAGTCCTGTGCGGGGAACCCGAGCTGTGTGATGCCGTCCGAGAGGAACCCTCCGAACCATACCATGTGGGCCATCGGAGCGTATACCAGTATGGACCAGAGTGCGAGGAACGCGATCACCGCGGAATATCTTATGCGCTCGGCAGTGGCACCGAAGACGATGCATGCGGTGACGATCGCGAAGAATCCCTGGAAGACGAAGAACTGCATGGTGGATATGTTCCCGTTGCCCTCGGTGATGGAGAGGCCCTGGCCGAAGATGTAGTCGAGGCCGCCGATGAATTGCCCGTCCCCGCTGGCGGCAAGCGAATAGCCGACGGCCCACCATATGAACATGACCAGGGCCATCACTCCGAGGCATTGGGCCATCATGGACGTCATGCTCTGCTTCCTGAGCATGCCGCCGTAGAACAGCGCGATCGCGGGCGCCATCATGAAGACGAGCATCCCGCAGAAGAACATGAACACGCTGGATGTCATGTCGACCGTCTCGGTGTCGAACCCTGCCGCGGACACCTCCGGCAGCAGGAATATTGTCAAAGACAGCAGAGCAACGATTCCCGCGACCGCCTTGATGAATAACTTCAAATCGATTCACACTCCGAATGACTTAATTTATTTGTTTAGATTAGACAAATGTATAGTTATATTTGAATGTAATCACTATTTGATGTGATAAATGCTCCATCGATGTCTTATCGATGGATGGAAAAGTGGAAAAACGGAGGATCTCGACGGGATCGATCCCTCACGGTACGATCCCCTCTGTCTGTTCTCTATGGTAGAGGTTGTGGACATGGTCCAGGATCACCTGTACTTGTCCGATTCACGTGGTGTTATAGAGGGGATCCCGCGGTGGAATGGAACCTCCGTCTCCATTCTGTACACTTCTCCGATCCTCTACGATGATCACTGCTGCGTGTATGGTGACATGGCTTTCTTATCCACGTGTTTAGTATTACGAAAATTTAGAATAATAATACTTTTCAGATAAACATTAAATAAACTTATACCTAATCGAGAATCATGGACCAGCAACTTTGGGATGATTGCGTTAAATTTCACGGACACGCGTGCGGAGGTCTGGCATCGGGATACCGGGCCGCGGAGGTCGCAGCCAGCATCCTCGGGTTCGAGTTGGGACGTACCGGGGATGAGGACATCGTCTGTGTGGCAGAGAACGATGCATGTGGGGTCGATTCCATCCAATGTCTCCTCTCGTGCACGGTGGGCAAAGGCAACATGATCCTCAGGCCCCGTGGGAAATCGGCATATTCTTTCTTCGATCGCAACACCGGGAAGTCAGTTCGTCTGGTCCTCAGGCCGATCGACAGGAAATCGATGACCAAGGAGCAGATAATCGGATACATCATGAACTCCCCTGCCGAGTCGATTTTCGATATCAAGGACGTGGGATTCCAATTGCCTGAAAGGGCGAGGATGTTCGGAAACAGGACCTGCGAGTGTTGCGGAGAATCCGCACGTGAGGATCTGGTCAGGTTCCAGGACGGGAAGGTCGTCTGTCTGGATTGCTTCAGAGGCTACGATCGCGGATGGATGTGAGTCGTACCGTATGATTCTAAAAAACACCCCGTCCCGATGGGACGGGTAAAAAGTTTCAGGAAGTGAGAATCACTTGATCCTTCTCTGGTTGGCGCGGACGGAAGGCCTTGCCTTCTCGGCTCCCTTACCAGTGGTCCTCATACCGCGGCCCTTCTGGCCGGCAGAGGTCTTTCCGCGGTAGACGCGGTTCGTGTGATCGTTGTTGCAGATCCAGTTGATCTTGGGGTCCGCCTTGATCACGGGGTGTGCGGGATCGACGAGGATGACCTCGTACCACTCCTGCTGTCCATCGGCTCCGACCCAGTAGGAGTTGAGGACCTCGAGGTTGGGGTAGCGCTTCGCAGTCCTCTCCTCGGCCATCCTCTGGAGGGATTTGCCGACGGTGATCTGGTTGATACCCTTTCTCTTAGCCCTGCGTCCGGTGACGATGGCCCTCTTCTGGAAGGATCCCTTCCTGACCTTCGCCCTGACGATGACGTATCCCTGCTTGGCCTTGTATCCGAGAGCCCTTGCCCTGTCGAGCCTGGTGGGGCGCTCGATGCGGAGGAAGTTCTCCTCCTTGCGCCAGACGATCCTGCGCTCGTAGTTCAGGGCCTTGACGTAGGAGTTCTCGGGGTTGTCCCATGCCTTGCCGATGTAGTAGTACAGACTCTTCCCGTTAACCGGGCGTGTCTCCTGCTGCTGAGTTTCTTCGCTCATTTGGAATCACCTTTACGGATTCACCGATTCACGGCACATTTCCGTTCGCGTAGCGAATGCTTCGCGATTCCGGGTACGGGGGTGTCCTATATAAAGGTGAGCGGGGGACGCGCAGGCATATGTGCACTGAGCCCCTTGTCTGCGGTCTCGGTCACGAATCACGTTGAAAAAGAATAGAGTCAGACCGGTTAGAATCATGGAATATGGTCTTAGGTATTAGAAACATTAAATCCCCATACAGGGATTTCAACAGCAATAGTCGAAAAAAGGCTATAGCGGGGGGGGGGGTCGACCTCCTTTTGGTTCCTTCCTCCGCCTCCCGTGCGGAGATATCATGAAAGAGATCACCGAACACGGAAACAGGAATGGTGTGGACTTCAGGAAGGTCCTTGTCGTCATGGCAGCGGTCTGCATGATGTTCACGCTAGTGCCCATGGTGGATGCGGCAGGGGCCGATGACACCATGGAACTTCAGAACCTGATCAATGGTTCCACAACGACACCCATCGAACTGGATAAGGATTACAGCATAAGCAGCACTGTCAGCATCGGCAGGACGCTGACCATCGATGGAAATGGTCACAGTATCACGTATTCCGGCAACCAGAGTGCTCTGAAGATAACCGGAGGAGCTACCGTAGCACTCAAGAGTCTGACAATAAACGCAACCACCAGCGGAGCCTATGGGATAACCATAACGAGCAACGAATCCAATGTCACTCTTCAGCAGTGCACAGTGAATGCGAACAACCGTGGCGTCAGCTACTATCCGACCGATGGATGCACTGGTAAGACTCTGACGATCGACAATACGGACATACTCAATTCCCAGATCTCGAATTATGATAATGACACCACGGTGGGGGATACCCGTGGAATCGCACTGTACGGTGTCACGGACAGTCAGATCAATATCATCAACGGGAGTGCCATCAAGGGATTCGGATACTCGATCAACACCTCCAACGGATTGGCAAACGGTGTCAGAGCCGGCGGGAACACATACACGGTGACGGACAGCGTCATTGTAGGGTGGTCGGCATTCAACGTGTGGACCGTCGGGAACACGTTCAACATCACGAACAGTACACTGAAGGGAATCAGCGATCTCAGTGGCGATTGGAATAATTTTGCGACGATCGTGTTCAATGATGGGATATACAACGGGGTATCAGGAAATGCCAACATCCTCAACATCTATGGCGGGACAGTTGCAGCATTCGCCACAGGTACTGCGATGCATTCTGCATTCTTGGAGAGTTCTGAGTCTATTACGCAGATTCATTTCTACAAGTACAATAACATTCCTGTGTTGTTGTATTTCCCAGAGGAGTCGAGTGCATTCAGAGTTACTTATCCTGGGACGACAGTCAATTACACTGGCATAGAGAACGTACTGCCAGCATATTCGGATTGAAACGATGGAAATGCATGGAGCGATAACCATGAAAAAACTGATGGCGGCTACGTTTCTGGCACTGGTGGTCGTCCTATTGGCAACCACTGTCGTGGCTGGTGATTCGGATGCCGACAATGGGGAACCTTATTTCACAGATTCAACGACTACCTTCAGGTATAAGATAGTCGACGGCTCGGATTATGGAATCCTCAATGCGGTAGAACTCGTCAACCCCGGTTCATCTGGGAATACGAACGTCCCTGATTCGACGTATGTGGGAACTCCTGTTGTTCCAGCGACCGTCGAATATAATGGGACGACATACAATGTTATTGGAATCTCCGATCGTGCATTCCTTCATTCGAGTATAACAGGAATTACCCTCAACGAGGGGTTGAAATACATAGATGGTTCCGCTTTTGCTGATTCTAATCTGACATCGATTGTGATACCTGCAAGCGTAGAGAGGATTGGAACATCAGTAGCATATGCATCTAGCACGGCGAACAGTCCTGTGTTCGCATCCTCCGGCGAAAAATGCAGCCTTGCAAGCTTGGCCTTTACCGAAGACAGCAAACTGAATTACATAGGACCGGGCGCATTGGAAGGCATAGCGGTTCAGAACCTAATAATACCCGCGGGAGTGACAGATCTCGGACTGGTGTATGAGATGAACTATAGCGGACCAGTTGCAGCACTGCAAGCTTTAGACGGCTGGGATCATGCAAGTGATGTACAATTTGCCCAAGGGAGCCAGTTTGCTAATGTGAACGGTGTCTTGTACAAGAACGATTCCCTACACTACTGTTTGAACGAAAATATTGATGCTCTGAATGTTAGAGAAGGCACAACATCGATAGGAAGTTACTCCTTGATGTACTGCAGTGTCCTGAATACGGTGAACATCCCAGGATCGGTGAAAACTATTGGCGACTGTGCATTCTACGGATGTTCAGCGATAAGCGCGTTGAATTTGTCGGAGGGGCTGACAGGTATTGGTGATGATGCATTCAACTACGTACCGGGCCTAGTACCTACGTACAGATTCGAAAACGGCTCTCTTGTGCTTAAGGGTGACAATCCTGCCAACATCCTAAATTCCGTCGTGATTCCATCGACAGTCACGAACATCGGTGACAATTTCCTACAGGGGGCGCTGAAATCCGACGGCACATCAATGGTGGTGTTCCTAGGCAAGACTGCTCCTCAGATGGGGAGCAACGCCTTCGCCACATCGTACAATACTGAAAACAGCGACTTCAATCACGAACTGAATTTGTACTACTCGATAGGTTCAGAGGATTCATACAAGACTGCAATGGGTGATTGCTACAATCCCTCCAACGGATATTTCCTCACCGTCGAGTACTCGAAGGTCAGCGCCTCTGCCGGCGGAACGGTGGAGATAGGCATTGAATCGGGACCCCGCAGTTTCACTCTGTTGGCAACACCCAGCGATAGCTCGGTTAAATCGATAGTTGAAGATGGCAAAATCAAGATCGTAGGAAACAATGAGGGAGAATACACGGTAACAGTGTATCTTATGTTGGGACAGACTGCTCTGACAGAAACCACAATTGATGTCACTGTGAAGGAACCGAATGATGATACCACCACTACTGAGACGACAACTACCATTACGAATGAAGACGGTCAGGAAATCATAACAACAGTCACCACAGTCACCGATAATGCAACAAATGAATCCAGCACCACCACAACTATCTCAACATCTACAAAGGACGAGATCACAACTGAGGCCTCGGTCTCCAACGATACTGTGACTGTCACCGTCACCGCTGGTTCCGAAACACCACTGGACAATGTCATAGAACAGGCAGAACTGATCAGTAAAATCGTCATAGATGACGGGTCCTTACCAAGCAGTATCTCCAAGACGGAGATTGTGATTGAAAATGACGCTGCGGGCGCATCCGTGACGTTGACTCTCGACATCGTTGAGTCGTTGAGTACGGAATCACAGGACATGAGTGTCAGCATCGTCGTCGGGCATTTCGATGAAGACTCCATGACATCGGCACAGATCTCTGCATTGGAGAATGGAAAGGCATTCGAGCTGTCTGCCATTCTTGCCGACAATGAGGGAGCCGCCGTCGACAGGATTCATGATCTCGGAGGAAGTGTGACGGTATTCCTGCCGTTCATGGTTTCCGGCGGAATGGATGTCGAAGACTATGGTGTTTATTACATCGACATCTATGGAAACACCACTGACATGGGGTCGAGCTATGATGCGAGCAGAGGAGGATTCGTCTTCGAGACCGACCACTTCTCACTGTTCGCAGTCATGGAGGTCCCTGCGGAGGATCCGATAATCCCGCCATTCTATCCTGGGTGGGACGATGACGATATACCCTATATCCCCCCGACAGTCGTGGACGATAGCGATTCGGATGAACCGATAAAGGTCGTCGCATGCGCCGCAGCCGCCGTGGCCGCCGCTATCATGATGATGTTCCTGATCGTGGACAGCCGTAAGAGGTGAGGGTCGACCCAACCTCATAAACGAGCGGCACCCGTCGCTCCCTTTACCACTCCTCACCTCCATTTCTTTCGAGGATGCTCTTGAACTTTCGAGTCTTCATGAGAGTATGAATCGCTGAAGACCCAGGACATCGGTCTCGACTCGATGTATGTGATATCGGGATAGATTGTGAAACAATGATGCAAAACGATATATCTATCAAAGGCATATTCACACTTAGAGGGTACGGGATAACGGTCCTGAACCTCCAGGGCTGAATACCTCGAGTGTCAGTCTTCGTTACAAACCGCTATGACCAATCTGTCACGATGATCAGTCCGCTGAGCGTGACATCTCCGGAATTCGCCGTTCGGGTACCGGTGAAAGGAAAACAATTTCCCCTTGCCGGAGTCGCAAGGGGCATAGTCCTTTCACGGTCATGTCCGTACATCCGATTCGCGTTTCGTATTATTGTGAGATGATGGGCGGTCTTGTCCAATCCAGCGAATCCTAAAGAACAACGTCGATAATCGCATCGTCATGGCATTCGGATACAGGGACCTTGAGGAGGCGATCGTCTCCGCGGTCCGGGACGGGGTCTCCGGAAAGGAGATCGGCGTCGCATTCTCGGGAGGACTGGACTCCGGGCTGGTCTCTGCCCTGGCGAAGAGGTTCGCCAGGTCCGTCCATCTCTACACCTGCGGCACATCCAACGCGTACGATGTCGTGATGGCGAGGGACCTCTCGGAGAGGCTCGGGCTCCCATGGACCCACGTCCAGCTTTCTCGGGGCAACATAGAGTGCTACATCCATGACATGATCTCGGCCACCGGCACATCAGACCCGTTCACCGTATCCTACGAGCTCCAGCTCTTCAGCGTATGCGAGGCCGCGACGGAGGACATCGTCCTTACAGGGCAGGGCTCCGACGAGTACTTCATGGGCTGTGCGAAGTTCGTCGGACAGTCCAGGGACAACTTCGAGGCGTTGAAGGACGCCAGCGTCGAGCGCCTCCTGGACGTCTCCGTCCCGTGCGAGATGAAGATCGCGGAGCATTTCGGCAAGACCCTGGTGTATCCGTATCTGGATCCCCGTGTGACATCGGAGGTCGGTCGGATAGATCCGGAGGCTCTGATCCCACGCGATATGGACTCCAGGAAGTCCGTGCTCAAGGAGGTCGCGCTCCATCTGGGATACCCGTGCCTGCTGGAGAGGAAGAAGAAGTCCTCCCAGTACGGGTCCGGGACCACGGACCTCGTGAGGGCAGTTTCCAGGGAGAAGGGGATGATGTACAACGAGTACATCGCATCCGTCTACGACGAGATATTCAACGGCATCCCGTTCAGCGGTAGGGGTTCCGTCATCAACGCGAGGGTGGATTCCGTGCTCAAGGAGAAGGCCGAGCGCATCATCGCCGAATGCGGTTCGAACCCCTCTGCAGTCATGGACATCGTATATCGCAGGATCCTGAAGGATGGGGATCTGAGGTCCTTGAAGTGAATGCATTTCCGTGCAGGTCTTCCGCATCCAAAATAGTAACAAAGATGTCTTAAATTACAATGATAACAGCTTACTGTTTATATTATCCATTCCGATACATACGTATCGGTGATTGAACGACACCGACAGGACATTGGATCGGAAATGCCCAGGCATCCGCTCGGTCTCAGAGGAACAGGGCGGCTGCTATCAGGGTAATGATCAAGGAATCGGAGAGGAAGGCACCCGACAGATGCCCATACTGCGGGTGCACCCGCATAGTGGGGTATGGCAGGACCAGGAAGGGGTCGGCACGCTTCAGGTGCAACGGGTGTCTGAAGACGCTCCCATCGATAGGTGTGATCTCGGGCTCACAGCTGACCGCGGACCAATGGATGACGTACGCGGAACACTACGTGAACGGATCGACAGCGAAAGATGCGGCGGATGCGTGCGGGGTATCCCTGACGACTGTCCGCAGGATGAGGGCGCGCCTCGCCGTTCTGGAGGAGCTGATCGGAGAGACCAGAAGGAGTGCATCTTTCCGTCGAGACGGGGCACTGTATGGAAGTCTCCTCGACGCTCGGCTTCTCGATATGGTTATCTACCGCACGCGAGTGGCATCCCTATGCACACGTTCGAAGAGGTCGAGAGGATCAAGGCGTTGGCAGATGAGGGGAATCCCGAGGCCCTGTTCATCCTCGGGACCCTGTACCTTGACGGGGACGGGGTGCCGAGATCCATGGATGATGCGTTCGGCTGCTTCCGTGAGGCGGCCATCCGCGGTGAGACGAACTCGGCATTCAACCTCGGGCTGGCGGCGGCCCTGGGAGAGGACATGCCCCAGTCCTGGTCCGAGGCTTCGTACTGGTATTCGATGGCCGCGAATTCCGGGCATCCCAAGGCCATGGTCCAGCTTGGGATCCTGTACAGCACGGGCAACGGGGTCCCGCAGTCATATCTGGATGCCGCATCATGGTATGCGAAGGCAGCCGATCTGGGCGATAGGGACGGGATGATGTTGCTCGCGGACCTGTTCGAGGACGGTCTCGGCGTCCCCCAGTCCCATGAGCGCGCGGAGGAGATCCGCAGAATGGCCGAGGAATGAACTCCCGCGGACGGGCGGGGATCGGATATCAGAACGGGGGCTCGAGGACTATCCTCTGTCTATCTCCGGCATCCTCCATGCCGGAGCAGTCCCCTATGAACCTGCCGATCTTTATGACCGGGTAGGGGGAGATCGGCCTACCGTCCTCTCCGCTCAGAGGGGTCGGTCCGAAGAAGAAGCATATCGCGCCGGGTCCCGGCCAATATGCGATGTCGCCGACCTCGAGGTCCGTGGTCCTGCCCTCTTTGGGCATCACGGCATCGAGGGGGCATTCGCAGTATGCCATCCCTCCGAGCATGTTCGTAGTTAGCTCGGAGGGAAGGGAGAGCCAGATGGCATTGGAGATGTCCGAATCGTCGAGTTCGGCAGTAAAGCTGCCGTTCCTTGTCCTGACAGTCAGACCGCTCATTCCGCCACCGGCCCGTGATCGTTTCAGTTCTTCCTCTCGAAGAGCTTGCGGATCTCCTTTCCGGTATGCTCGAGCTGGAGGTTCCTGTCGGCCTCCTCCATCTCGCGGAGTCCCTTGAGTCCGTTCTCGAAGTCGGCCCTCCACTGGTTCTTGAAGGTGCCGTCGTGGATGTCGTCCAGGATGGACTGCATACCCTTCTTGGACTCATCGGTGATGACCCTGTCCCTCCTGGTGAGTCCGCCGTACTCGGCGGTGTTGGAGACGACATTCCACATGAGCTCGAATCCGCCGGCGTAGATCAGGTCGTCGATCAGCTTGGTCTCGTGGAGGACCTCGAAGTACGCCATCTCGGGAGGATAGCCGTTCTTGACGAGCGTCTCGAACCCTGCCTTGATCATGGCGGTCATCCCTCCGCACAGGACGGACTGCTCGCCGAACAGGTCGGTGTAGGTCTCGTTGTCGAAGGTGGTCTCGAAGACCCCTGCGCGGGTGGACCCGAGTCCCTTGGCGAGTGCAAGGGCGATGTTCTTCGCATTCCCGGTGTAGTCCTGGTGGATGCAGATGAGTGCGGGGACTCCGAATCCTGCGACGAACTCGTCCCTCTCCTTGTCTCCGGGGGATTTGGGCGCCATCATGATGACGTCGATGTCCTCGGGAGGGGTGATGAGCTTGTAGGTGATGCTGAATCCGTGGGCGAATTCGAGGGCCGCTCCTTTCTTGAGGTTGGGCAGGACGTAGTCCTTGTAGATGTCCGGCTGGATCTCGTCGGGAAGGAGCATCATGACGACGTCAGCGTCCTTGACCGCGTCGGCGAACTCCTGTACCTTGAGTCCGTCCTCCTTTGCCTTGTTCCAGGATTTTCCGTCTTTCCTGACTCCGACGGTCACATCGATCCCAGAGTCGTGGAAGCATAGGGCCTGGGCCCTTCCCTGAGCACCGTATCCGAGAACAGCGACCTTCTTTCCGTCGAGGACCTTCAGGTCCGCGTCTTTGTCATGGTAAAGCTGCATAAATTCACCTGATGAACCTGGCGATTCGCTGTTCATTGAAATAGTTTGTCGGGTAACCCATAGTGTGCACGCGTGCATGCCCGCGGGACGTTTACAGGCAACCAGTTGCATTTATGCGGGATGAGGGCTATGCGATGCCGATAAGCCATGGCAGAGAATAAGGAGCTGATCGACCTGATGATAGTCTTCCCGAAGAAGATGTCCGTCATATGTCGTGCCCTTGTCGAAGGTTATCTCAAGGATTCCCGCATCAAGCCGCCCCATCTGTTGATCCTGAGCGAGATCCAGAAGTCCGAGGGTGTGTCCCAGAAGGACCTGTGTAAGACTATCCCCTTCGACAAGTCGTACATATCGACCGGGGTCCGCGATCTCATAGGCATGGGTCTGGTGGTGAACGAAGGTGTCGGGAAGACTCACAGCCTCAGGCTCACGGAGTCCGGGAGGGATGTGGTCGTCATGTCCGACATGATGTTCGACCTATTGGAGAAATCGATAATGGAAGCCATCACCGAGGAGGAGCGCGACCAGCTGTATCAGATTCTGAGTAAGATCGATGTCCATGTCGATGAATTGACCGCCGAGTATTCATCCAGACAGAATAGTTGACTAATAAACTAAAAATAATGAACAAATTAATTCATTATTTTAATCAACATTTTATTGCTGGCTCTTTATTCTAACAGCATTCTGACGTCAGAGCCGATATCTTATCCAAAACAATGGTTTTCTCATAATGTTGAAATAGGATGTTTGTTACAAGGGGTCCTGCGAGAAATTTGGAGGGGTTGGAATGGCAATCGAACAGATCACCTACAAGAACATCAACCCCAGGACGAGGAACACGATCATGCTCGGACTTTGTCTGGCCATGTTGACCGCCTGCTTCGATGGTACCATCGTCGGTACGATCGGTACGAAGCTCGCGGAGGACCTCGGAGGCCTGGGCCTTTATGCATGGATGGCGACAGCATACCTGCTGTGCGAGACCATCATGATCCCCATCGCGGGAAAACTCTCAGACATATACGGAAGGAAGCCCCTGTTCCTCATAGGACTGCTTCTCTTCACCGCCGGTTCCGTGCTCGCGGGACTCTCAGTAAACATGGAGATGTTCATCGGTTGCCGTGCGATCCAGGGTCTCGGAGGGGGAATCCTCATCCCTGTCGCGACCGCGGCTGTGGCCGACCTGTACGCACCTCGCGAGAGGGCAAGGATGCAGGGTATCCTCGGAGCGATCTTCGGAGTGGGCAGTGGTATCGGGCCCCTTCTGGGAGGATACATAGAGGGTGCGCTCAGCTGGCACTGGTGCTTCTACATCAACCTCCCGCTCGCTCTCGCAGCGTTCGTCCTTACGATCAAGAAGTTCCCCACGCCCATCGATACGTCCGAGAAGCACATCGACGGTCGCGGGATCGCTCTCCTTACCGCTCTGCTCGTGGATGTCCTCCTGTTCTTCGAATTCGGAGGGAAGAACTTCGAGTGGGTAAGCATAGAATCCGCACTGATGATCGTAGTCGCGGTAATACTCGTGATCGCCTTCATCAAGGTTGAGAAGAAGGCCATCGAGCCCATCCTGGCACCTCATCTCATCCGTAACAAGACCGTCATCATGGCGGCATTGTACATGGCGGTGTTCGGAATAGGTATGATAGGCGCGATGATGTATTCCAACATGTTCGCCATCACCATATTCGGCCTCACCACGCTGGAGGCGGGGGTATGGTCCCTCGCGATGGTCGTCGGTATGATGATAACGTCCATGCTGTCGGGAGCCATGGTCAACCGCACAGGTTACAAGGTGTGGCTGATCGCAGGACCCATCGCATGCTTCGCGGGACTGTACTACATGTCGGGCATGGTGGTCAATCCGGACATGATCATCCAGGATGCGGTCAGGGACACCTACATGATGCGCTATCTGGTCGGGACCTTCGTCCTCGGACTGGGATTCGGTTGCATGATGTCAGTCGTCATGACCGCCGTTCAGAACAGCTCCAAGCCGACCGAGATGGGGATGACGACATCGTCCGTCAACCTCATGAGGTCCATCGGGACGACGATGGGTACCGCGATCTTCTCCATGTTGATCAACAGCAAGCTCTCCGAGGAGCTGTCCACCCATCTCCCCACCGAAATATTCAACATGCTTCCCCATGACACCGGGGTGCTCAACGAGATCTTCATGTTCCCGACCTACGCCCCGAACATCCTCACGGCATTCGGCAACAGCGTCAACTTCTCGTTCCTCGCTGGAGGGGTGATCATACTCCTACTGGTCTTGATCGGCGTCGTCTTCAAGGCCTCCAAGCCCGAGGTCGATGAGGAGTTTGAGAACGCCAAGAGGATGATCGAGCAGGAGTGATCCTCGGAACAAACCCATGCGGGCCAGCCCCGCATTCCCAAACATTTTCCCTTCTATCGCCATTACAGCAACATGAACTTCATGGAAAGGGCGCTCGCAGGGATACCGACATCGGACCTGGACCCTGACATCGGAGAACTCACGGACCTTCTGGACCGCGCCGCCCGTCTCTGCGAGCGGTTCAACACTCCCGGCACGTCCAAGGACGATCGCAGACTCATATTGGAGGAGTTGTTCGGACAGGAATTGAGCGAGGGCGCATGCATCAACCCGTCCTTCCGTTGCGACGTGGGGACCAACATAAGCCTGGGGAAGAACCCACGGATAAACTACGACTGCGTGTTCCTGGACACGGGGAGGATAACCATCGGGGACTATGTGATGATAGGTCCGAACGTATGCGTGGTCACACCGAACCACACGTTCTCCCCCGAGGAGAGGCGGCATGTCAAGACTGTCGTCAAGCCGGTCCACATAGGGAACGATGTATGGATCGGCGCCTCTGCGACGATACTGCCCGGAGTCACGATCGGCGATGGCGCCATCATAGGGGCGGGGGCCGTCGTGACGCATGATGTCCCTGCGGGCGAGACCTGGGTGGGCGTACCGGCGCACAGGATCGGTGATTGATTGGAGCCTCTCAGTCTGCGCATGGTGTCCATCCGTTCGAAGGTAGGGGATGTCGAGGGGAACGTATCGAGGCTGGTAAGGCTGAGCAGGGAGGCCGCATCCGAAGGCGTCGACATGGTGTGCTTCCCCGAGCTGTCCGTGACCGGTTACTCCATGCCTGCCAGTGCGGACCATGCCATGTCCGACGGGGACGAGCGCCTGGACCCCATCATCGAGGCCTCCGAGGACATCGCGATATGCTTCGGATACGTGGATCAGGGGAGGCACATCGTCCAGGCGATCGCGGAAGGGGGCAGGATCGTCGGAAGATACTCCAAGACCCATCTGGGCGAGATGGAGTCCGAGTGCATGGCACACGGGGATTCCCTGCCCGTGATACGCACCGGGAGGGCGAACGTCGGCATCCAGATATGCTGGGAGTCCCACTTCCCGGAGATAACCGGCACATACGCGTTGAACGGGGCGGACATGGTCCTCATGCCGTTCGCATCGGGCCTGGGAGGGATGCGCAGGCAGTCCTCTTGGGACAGGTGCCTGCCTGCCCGCGCATATGACAACACGGTGTTCGTGGCATGCTGTAACGCATGCGGCGACAACGGGCTCGGGACGGTGTTCGGAGGGGGAGCCTGCATCTACAACGTGCGCGGGGAGGCGATGGCGTGCGAAGTGGGCAGGTGCAGCGTGACTGCGACGCTGGATCCGGGTCAGATGGAGCGCATACGCGCAGAGGGTTACGAGTCGATGAGGGACGTGTACTTCCTCGACAAGCGGCGTCCCGAGCTGTATGGCCGCATCGTCACCGGGCTGTGATGGTAAGAGGGGTCTCCCCCTCGTTTTTTCAATCCTCGGCCTTCGCCGGTTTCTCCCTCTCGGGCACGGTGTACTCGTCGACCACCTTCGTCGGATCCGGATCCGTGTATCCGGGGCCCATCGAGAGGCAGTGCTTCGGGCACGAATCGACGCAATAGGAGCACTGGATGCATTGCATCCTCTGGATCGTCACGGTCCTCGACGGCTTGTCCGCATGTATGGCATCCGCGGGGCACTTCTTCCCGCAGATGTTGCACAGGATGCAGTCCGACGGATCGAACTCCACATGTCCGCGGCTGGCATCCGGATAGTCCCTAGGGACCGCGGGATACTGCCTCGTGACCGGCTTCCTGAACAGGTTGGACCAGAGCTTTCCGCCCATCTTCATTCCCATGACATCACCTCTCCGTACAGCTTATGCACGGGTCTATCGTGATCACGATCATCGACACGTCCTGGAGTCCGCAGCCCTGGAGCATCCTGGTCATCGCAGGTATGTTGATGTTCGTCGGCGTGCGCACCCTGGCGCGGGACAGGTTCTTCGTGCCGTTCCCCTGAACGTAGTAGAACGCCTCTCCGCGGGGCTGTTCGACCCTGAACGCGAACTCCCCTTCCGGCGGATTGCCCTTGACGGGGATGCGGAAATCTCCCTGAGGAAGGTCCCGCAGTCCGTTGCGGATGATGTCTAGGGACTGGATCAGCTCGTCCACACGGACCAGGCACCTGGCGAGGCAGTCCCCCTCGTCGTAGAGCACCGGCGAGAACCCGAGCGCCTTGTACGTGTCGCTGGTGTTGCGGACGTCGTTGTCCACACCGGACCCGCGGGCCGTCGGTCCGACGCCGCAGAGGTCCATCATGTCATCCTTGGAGATCACGCCGACCCCCTTCAGCCTGTTGCGGACCGATGTGTCCTTCATGAACACGACCGCGGTCTTCCTGACGTCCTCCTCGATGGAATCGACCATGGAGACGATCCTCTTGGCCATCTCGGGCGTGATGTCGGACTGCACGCCACCGATCCTGCAATAGGATACGATGACCCTTCCTCCGGTCACCTCCTCGAAGATGTCCAGGACCTTCTCCCTTATCCTCCAGCACTGCATGAAGAGGCTGTCGAACCCCATGCCGTCCGCAAGGAGTCCCAGCCATAGCAGGTGGCTGTGGACCCTGGACAGCTCATGGAACACGACCCTCAGGACATCCGCCCTCTCCGGTATCTCGACCTTCATCAGGCCCTCCACCGCGCTGGTGTAGCCGTATCCGTGGCCGAAACTGCAGATGCCGCACACCCTCTCCATGACGTATGTCATCTGCTGGTAGTCGCGCATCTCGACGAGCTTCTCCAGTCCTCTGTGGACGTATCCGATGGACGGCACCGCACGCACGACGGTCTCGTCCTCGAGCTCGAGGTCCAGATGAACCGGTTCGGGGAGCGCGGGGTGCTGGGGTCCGAACGGGACTATCGTCCTCTTCCCCATCAGGCCGCCCCCTTGGGATCCTGGCTCTTCCAGGGAGTCTTCGGGCCGGTCCTGAAGAAGTTGCCCTTGTAGTCCAGCATGCTGTCCTCGAACTCGACGTCGAAGAGGTCGTGTATCTCGTTCTCGTAGACGAAGGCTGCCCAGTACGAGGGGGTGATGCTCTTGACCGCCGCCCCCGACGGGACGGTCACCTTCAGGTTCAGGAGCCTGAACTCCTTGTCGAAGCTGTAGATGAGTTCGGTGGAACCGCTTCCGGTGATCCCGCAGATCTGCACCATGCGATATCCGTCTCCCTTGAGCTCCTCGGCCTTCTCGCGTATCGTTTCGTAGTTCAATTCTTGGAATTCTTGTTCTTGGAACGTTCGTTCACCTCCTTCATCTTGGAGCGTTTCTCTTCAAGGACGGCGACGCCTCTCACGATGCCGTCTATGATGGATTCGGGTCTTGCCGCGCATCCGGGGACGTACACGTCCACCGGGATCACGGTGTCCACGCCTCCGAGGATGTTGTAGCATTCGCGGAACACGCCACCGTTGCAGGCGCATATGCCGACGGCCACGACCACCTTGGGGTCGGGCATCTGCTCGTACAGCTGCTTCACGACGTTCTTGTTCTGGTCGTTCACGGAGCCCGTCACAAGGAATATGTCCGCCTGCTTCGGGTCCCCGGTGTTTATTACGCCGAACCTCTCCGCATCGTAGATGGGGGTAAGGCAGGCGAGCACCTCTATGTCGCACCCGTTGCAACTGGATGCATCGTAGTGCAGTATCCATGGGGATTTCGATGTGCTGCTCATGCTATCACCAACAGGACCGCTATGTTCACGAGGCCGAGGATGATGGACGCGCCCCATCCGACCTTGATCGCGTTCTGCCACCTCATGCGTGCGAAGCCGTTGTCGATCCAGACCTCCAGGATGTACGCGAGCACCGCCACGACGGCACCGATCAGGACACCGCTCCATTCGCCGTTCGCGAAGAACAGGCCGACCATACCGAGCAGCATGATGTTCTCGTACCAATGGGCGATCTCCATGAGGGCGTACGTCCTGCCGGAGAACTCCGTCGCCACGCCACGGACGATGTCCTGGTGCGCATGATGGGACATGCTCAGGTCGAACGGGGACTTCCTGAGCTTCATGGTGAGTATGACTATGAATCCGATGAATATCCCGATCATCGGGAGTATGGCCATCTCGCCGTTCGATGCGATGTCGCTCACGGAGAAGCTTCCTCCGTCGGTTCCGCCCGTGACGAGGTAGAACCCTATCGCCATCATCAGGATCAGAGGCTCGTAGCACATGGCGACGTAGATCTCCCTCTGGGCGCCGACCTGTGCGAACGGGGACCCGGAGCAGTATGCCGCCAGAACAAGGAAAGTCTCTCCGAGCGTGAGCGTGAATATCACGAGCAGGAGGTCCATCCCTGCGAAGAACATCGCTCCGGTGACCACGATCCACAGCAGGTAGCATGCCACGTAGAAGTCCTGCACATGGTTCGCCGTCACGCGGTCCTTGTCGAGCAGCTTCCTCACGTCATGGTACGGCTGTGTCAGAGGGGGGCCTTGCCTGCCCTGCATCCTCGCCGACACCTTCCTGTCCACTCCCGACAGGATGCATCCCGCCAGAGGGGCCGCGATTATGAACAGGATCCCGAGCAATGCGAACGTCCAATCGCTCATGGCATCCACCCCATGCATACCGCCGCGATGCATACGACGATCGCGAACGCCGTGACGATCTCCCCGATGGCCCCGATGCGCTTCTCGCCGAACCATCCCTCGAGGTACCAGTTCCTGAGGGACACGTTGACGGTGGCGCCCATGGACCCCTCGTAGGACGTGTCGTCTATGTTCACTCCCGACATGTAGTGCGGGACCTCGCGAGACCTGCCCCTGCCGAAGAACGGGAGGAAGATCAGGATCAGTGCCGCCAGCATGATCAGCAGCAGGTACATGTTGTTGCCCAGCAGGACGGTCAGCGCGGGTGCGATGCCGAACGCGTCGCAGATCCACGGGATGACGAGCCAGTCGGAGAGCAGGGGGTATCCGAGACATACCAGGACGACCATGGCCGCCAGGGACATGAGAACGACCCATTCCTGCATCCTGACGGTCTTCTCCACATCTTCCTGATCCCTTATCACGCAGGCGAGCTTGCCGAGCCATTTGGTCCAATAGAACCCTGTGACGGCGCTACCGAACGCTATGCATGCGATGAGCAGGAGGGTGACCGGGTTGGAGGGATCGACGAACGACGTCAGGGCGGCCCACTTGGATATCAGCATCCCGAACGGGGCCAGGAACATCGCCGCTATCCCGAGCATCATCGTCATGGCGAGCCTGGGCATCCTCTCGAAGAGTCCGTCCATGTCCTCGATTATCCTGCTTCCGATGTGATGCTCCGCGGTACCGACGCAGAGGAACAGCATGGACTTGGTTATGGCATGGAACACGGTGAGTAGGACCCCTGCCCATACGGCCTCCGGGGTACCCACGCCCGCACATGCCACAATCAGTCCGAGGTTGGCAATCGTGGAGTACGCGAGCACCCTCTTGGCGTTGGACTGGGATATCGCGGCCATGGATGCCAGCAGGAAGGTAAGGCCTCCCACGGTCATCACCATGTACCCTCCCATGTTGCAACAGAGGAGGGGAGACAGTTTCAGCAGCATGAACACTCCTGCCTTGACCATGGTCGACGAATGGAGCAGGGCCGAGGTGGGAGTGGGCGCGACCATCGCGCCGAGGAGCCATGTGTGGAAGGGCATCTGGGCGGACTTGACGATCCCGGCGAGGGCCATGAGCATCACGGCGGCAAGGATCCACTGGGCGCCTGACACCTCGGGCGTGGCCAGAAGCTCCTCCAGGGACAGTATGCCTGCCTGGTCCGCCAGGATTATCAGGGCCGCGAGGAACGCTATGCCTCCGATCAGGTTGAGGATGAGCTGTCTGAACGAGTTGTTGATGGCCTCCTCCGTCTTCGTGAACCCGATGAGGGCGAAGGAACAGAGGGTGGTGATCTCCCAGAAGAAGAACATCCATACCAGGTTGTTAGACAGGACGACACCGAACATCGCGCTCAGGAACACGAACATCAGGAAGAAGAACCATCTTCTGCGGTCCTTCCCTCCCTCATGTTCCTGGAAGTCCCGCATGTATCCGACAGCGTATACGCAGATCAAACTTCCGATTATACCGATGATGAGGACCATTATTATGCTCAGGTCATCGATATAGAGTCCGTTCTCGACTTCGATACCTTCCTTGAATATGAATTCGAAGGCAAGTGACATTACAAGCTGAATCGCGCCGAGGGCGCATGCAGCATATTTCTTGTGTTTGACTCCGAGATAGATTATGATTATTCCAAGAATCAGCTCTATCGCGAACATCAGGAGATCTACGATCTCGCTCGATATCTCGAAGGTCTGAGGTTTGCCGACGTATGTGAATGCCACGAGCACCGACGACACTATGATCGCCGCGGCACCGACCTCTGCGATCAGTCCACGCGCCCTATCATTCTTCACAACGAGCAGGATGCAAGCCACGACGAACGGGATAGCCATCATCAACAGCAATTCGTTCATGTTTCGCTCCAGGTTTGTGAGACCTGAGCGTACGGCATTTGGTCAGTATATAAAGAGTGACTTTTTGCATACGTGTGGACACATAATCCAGTATGCGAACCTTTAACGGGTCGTGAATCTTTTCAATCTGCTGGCCATACTGATTCTTATATTGCGGTGACGTGATTTCCCTTCCCATGGACGGTTGTGTGGGGCGTGTGGAGGAGCTCGCGTACCTGAATGCTCTCTGGGACAAGGTCCCGATATCGTGTGCGGTGTGCGGGCGTCGCCATCTCGGGAAGACCGCTCTACTCCGCGAGTTCACCCGTGACAAGGACCACATCTACATCACCGGGACCGAGGGCCTTCGCAGCGACAATCTGAAGGAGATAAACCTGGCTCTCTCCAGATTCAGTGGCACCGACACGAGCATCTCGGACATCGACGAGCTGTTCCCCACGATCAGGAAGCTGTGTGCACGCCGCAAGGTCGTGGTCGTGATAGACCGTCTGGCCGACCTGACTGAGAACTTCGAGGAGATCAACCCGTACATCCGCAACTTCATGACGCGCGAGATGGGAGGCACGAGGATCCTCCTGCTGGTCTGCGACAGCGACAACTCGGTCTTCGGACGCTTCTACTACAACCTCGAGCTCAAGCCGATGAGCTACATCGATTGCAAGGGATTCCATCCGGGGTACACGGCATTGCAGCATCTGAAGGTCTATGCGATCGTCGGAGGGACCCCGGCATACCATCACCTGTTCCGGTCCCAGGACCCGGATGAGGTCGTCCGTACGCAGATATTCGACCACATGTCCGTGTTCTCCCTCGAGGTGGAGGGGCTGGTCTCCACGGAGATGGCCACCACCGGCAACTGCTCCAAGATCCTCGCGGCGATAGCGGACGGCGCGGAGAGCATCCGCGACATGGCCTCCAGGTCCGGGATCAGTGCATCGTTCTGCTCCAAGATGGTGGAGGACATGGAGCACAAGGGGATCCTCAGGAAGGAGGTGTCCTCCGGCATATCCCGCAGGGCGGTCTATGCGATCAACAGCAACCTCATCCGTTTCTATTACCAGGTGGTCTACAGGTACACGCACGTGGTGGAGTTCGAGTCGCCGGAGAGCGCCTACGACTTCGCGAAGCAGGATATCGATGCGTACATGGAGCGCGAGTTCAAGGCGATATGCATGGACCACGTCACGAGGTCCTTCGAGTACAGGTTCGTCGGGAAGCTCAGGAGGCGCGACGATACCGTCGACGAGGTCATAGACTTCCTGGCATCGGTCAACGAAGGCGGTGCCCAGAGGATGCTGGTCGCGAGATGCAGGCTCTACGGGGAGCCCATGGGCAGGAGGGAGCTCGACGAATTGGTGCAGCGCGCAAGCGCTGTCGACGGTCCCGGCAAGATGTACCATCTGTTCTCGGGGTCCGGATTCACGTCCGAGCTGAGAGGGGTCGCCGAAGGGGATCCCGATGTGCGGTTGATCTCCCTGGACGACGTCTACGAAGGGTGACCATGAGATTCATACTATCCATCGATGCAGGCACGACCAGCGTCCGTGCGATGCTCTTCGGTCACGAGGGGCAGGTGCTGGGCGTGTCCCAGCGCCAGTTGAGGCAGATGTATCCCGAGCCCGGCCTCGTGGAGCACGACCCGGCCGAGATATGGGCTCTATGCAGGGAGACCACGTCCGATCTCCTCTCCCGTCCGGGAATCGACCCGTCCGAATGCGTGGCGGTGGCGGTGACGAACCAGAGGGAGACCGCAGTGATGTGGGACCGCGACCTCGGGACGCCGCTGTGCAACGCGATAGTCTGGCAGGACCGCAGGACGGCATCCTTCTGCGAGGGACTGATCGCCGAAGGTCTGGACGACGGGATCTTCCGCCGTACCGGACTCCACATAGACCCATACTTCACGGGGACGAAGCTCAGATGGATGATCGACAACGTCCCTCGGGTGTCAGAGTCCGTTGCCGCGGGAAGGGCGGTCGCGGGTACCGTCGACTCGTGGGTGATCTGGAACCTCACAGGGGGAAGGGTGCATGCGACAGACCATTCCAACGCATCCCGCACGATGCTGTTCAACATACGCACCCTGGACTGGGACGACGAGCTCCTGTCCATCATGGGCGTTCCCAGGGACATACTCCCGGAGGTGCATCCGACCGGGCATGTGTTCGGATACACCGACCCGGCCGTGTTCGGGATAAGGGTCCCGATCGCAGGGTCCATGGGCGACCAGCAGGCGGCCCTCCTCGGACAGCAATGTCTGTCCGAAGGGGACGTGAAGGTGACGTTCGGGACCGGAGGATTCCTCCTGATGAACACAGGGCCGGAGCCGGACCTGTCCGAGAACGGTCTCCTGACCACGGTCGCACGCACGTCGGACGATTCCGTGTCCTACGCGGTGGAGGGCTCGATATACATCGCGGGAGCGGCGATACAGTGGCTCCGCGACGAGCTGCAGATCGTGGAGGCGTCGGCGGAGACCGAGAGGATGGCCGAGAGCGTGCCGGACACCGGGGGGTGCACGGTCGTGCCGGCATTCACAGGTCTGGGGGCCCCGCACTGGGACCAGGGGGCCCGCGGCATGATAATGGGTCTGACGAGGGGCACAAACAGGAACCATCTGGCCAGGGCGACGCTGGAGTCGATCGCGTTCCAGGCATGCGATGTCGTCGGGGCCATGATGCGCGACCACGGCGGGGAGACCGAGGCGATCCGCGTGGATGGGGGTGCCAGTGCCAACGATTTCCTCTGCCAGTTCCTCGCGGACATAACGGGCATAAGGGTCCTCCGTCCGAAGGTCATAGAGTCGACGGCGTTGGGTGCCGCGTACGAGGCGGGCCTGACTGTGGGCTTCTGGAAGGACGTCGACGAGCTTCGTAGGAACTGGATCCTCGACCGCGAGTTCATCCCCTCGATGGATGTGGACGAGAGGGCCAGGAGGCTGCGGAGCTGGTCGAACGCGGTGGAATGCGCCAAGGCATGGTCCCGCATATGCGGCGACGATGAGAGGTGTTGACTTTTTAACGCCGTTTATCGATACGGCACCATGAAGGTCGTCATCGTGGGCGGTGTCGCTGGCGGAGCATCGGCAGCGGCCAGGCTCAGAAGGCTGGACGAGAGTGCGGAGATCGTCATGCTGGAACGCACGGGATACGTGTCGTACGCGAACTGTGGACTCCCGTACTACGTCGGCGGGGTCATCAGGGACAAGGGGAAGCTCACTCTGCAGACGCCCGCATCGTTCTCCGCCAGGTTCAACGTTGATGCCAGGGTCAGGAGCGAGGTCGTCTCCATAGATCGCAGGGCGAAGACTGTCAGGGTCAGGAGCACCGTGGACGGCTCGGAGTACGATGAGCCGTATGATTTCCTGATTCTGTCACCCGGAGCGAGGGCCATCAGACCGGACATACCGGGCATCGACGATCCCCGTGTCATGACCCTACGCACGGTGGAGGACACCCTTGCCATGCGTTCCATCGTGGAGCGGGACTCCCCGAAGCGGGCTGTCGTGTGCGGTGCCGGATACATAGGACTGGAGGTCGCCGAGAACCTGGCGGACATGGGCATCGACGTGACGGTGGTCCAGAGGTCCGACCACGTCCTGCCCCCGTTGGACAGGGACATGGCTGCAGACGTTCATCATGTGCTGCGCTCGCACGGGATCAGGCTCGTTCTGTCCGATGCGCTGGAGGGCTTCGAGACGGTGGACGGACTGAAGGTGTGCCTGAGGAGCGGGGAGAGGATCGATGCGGACCTGGCCGTGGTGGCGCTGGGTGTCGTTCCGGACACAGGCATAGCAAGGGATGCGGGCCTGGATCTCGGGGTGAAGGGGGCCATCGTGGTGGACTCCCACATGAGGACCTCCGACCCGTCGGTCTATGCGGTCGGGGATGCCGTGCAGGTGTCCAACTTCGTCTCCGATGTTCCCTCCAACATCGCATTGGCGGGACCTGCCAACAGGCAGGGGAGGATCGCCGCGGACAACATCGCCGGAGGGGATTCGGAGTATAAGGGGTCCCTCGGGTCATCGGTGATCAAGGTCTTCGACATGACGGTGGCGACGACTGGCCTCAACGAGAGGCTGGCTAAGGATGCGGGCATCGGATACGACAAGGTCTACACGTACTCAGCGTCACATGCCACATACTATCCGGGTGCCCGGAACATGTCCGTGAAGCTGCTGTTCGATCCCGTCACAGGGACGGTCCTGGGGGCGCAGATCGTCGGATACGAGGGAGTGGACAAGCGCATAGACGTCATTGCCACGGCGATCCATGCGGGTATGACCGTTGATGACCTGGCTGAGCTGGACCTGTCGTACGCGCCCCCGTACTCCTCCGCCAAGGACCCGGTCAACTATGCGGGGTTCGTCGCGATGAACGTCATGAGCGGACTAGTAAGCCAGTATTTCTGGGACGAGCTGGACGGGAAAGTCGCGGATCCCGGCGTCACGGTCGTGGACGTGCGTTCCCCGAAGGAGTACGCGGAGGGGCATCTGGACGGCACGGTCAACATCCCTGTCGATGAGATCCGCGACAGGATCTCCGAGATCCCGGAAGGGAGGCCGGTGTGCCTGGTCTGTCACAGCGGTCTCCGCAGCTACATCGCGGCGAGGGTACTGGAGCAGAACGGGTACGAGTGCAACCACCTTGCAGGAGGGTTCAGACTGTACTCCTCGGTCGTCAGGGACATCGAGGTCGGGTGCCCGGGGGACCATCCATGTGGCATAAGATCAGATTGATGACACGATGAGGATGTTTGCATCGGCATCGTCCGCAGTCGGACGGATGTAAAAACGGGTTTACAGGCCGACCCGTCGTCCACGGGGCGGCCCGTTGGATCAGAACGTCTCTATGAGCGTGCAGTGGTCCAGTGTTATCACGGATGTTCCAACGAGCTCGTCCCCTTCGTACGCCTCGATGTATTTCGCGAAGACGAGTCCGTCGAAGCTCGTCCAAGTGGTCGTCTTGGTCGTAGATCCGTCGATGGTCTCGGTCTCGGTGGTCACCCACGCATCCGTCAGACCGCCGATGCAGGTGTACATCTTTGTTTTCACAGGGGTGTCGGCATCGTCCTTGAACACGAACTGCCTGAGTTCATCATCGGTGAACGGCACATCCTCGAACGTCGCCTGTCCGTATTGCATGTCTATCAGAAGGTCGGAGGTCGTCGGATCGACGGACTTCACGATGAACTCGCTGATGAAGTTCCCATCCGGGAACTCGCCGGACGAGGTCGAACGGTATCCGATCCTGTCGCCTGCCTGGAAGGTGGTCCTGACCCCGTAGTCCTCCGCGTCGCCCGGGGCGTCTCCGAGGATGGTGGACGACTTCAGTATGACGGATGTGGTGCTTCCGTCGGGGGAGGTCATCTCGACCTTGTACGTGACCTTCCCGCCGTACCATGCGAGGCAGTCCATGACGGTCCCGTCCTCTCCGGTCATCTTGTATGACATGACATCGCAGTGCTTCTTTCCGAAGGGCGTGTCGATCGTCTCGCTTCCCACCTTCTCCATGTCATACTCATTCTTCATCTCGGGTCCGACGACCGAGGGGTCGTCCGATATGAAATTGGTCACGGTCCCGTCCTCGGACGTCCACTGTATGAGGTACTTGTCCTCCCACTCCGCCAGGATCCTGATGCTCATGGTGCTCTTGACACCATCCTTGGTGGATTCCAGTTCCTTCAGGTCACCGACGGTCGGTTCACGATAGTCGGACGAACCATCGTCCCCGTCCATGTAGATCCATGAACCCAGAAGTATGACGGCGATGATGACGGCCGAGACCGCCATCAACTTGACGTTGTCTTTCTTCATGCGATCGGATTGGGATGTGCATTTAAAAACCAATTGCATAAATCTTCCCTTGCATCCGTCCGTGGACGGCCTTTCGCACTGGAATGGCGGTGGACAAATGCCTGATTGCCATTAGCAAGGAATCGAGATTGACGACTCTGGCGAATATGAGACCAGGTGTCATCATTATGTGATTTTCAGCGGATTATTCTGTTAGTATTGATACACAGGATACATATTATATACGGGTTATACGGATGGATGTGCGGGAGATTCTTCACAGATAACATGGCCGAGAGAAGAAGGACATCGATAACGTTCCCTGCAGAGATCACGAAGCGCGGGAACGCCCGCTACATAACGGTCCTCAAGAGCTACATGGAGATGCTCGGAGTGGCCGAGGGCGACCTGGTGGACGTCACCATCACCATCCCGAAGGACATGGAGGGAAGGGACGACGAGCGAGGCAGGATCATTAGCGATCGGGACGAGGCGTACGGGACCGATCCGTCAGCGGTCGGTCATCCCGTCGGATAAGTAGTCGTGGAAAGGTGGGTCTGCCCGGATTTGAACCGGAGTCAATGGCTCCCAAAGCCACAAGTATACCAAGCTAGCCCACAGACCCGCGCTTCCGCCGATTGCATTTCGGTAGATAAAGCCTTTGTTCGGTCAGCGTTCCCACGGGAGTCTGGGGTCCAGGAGCTCGCCGATCAGTGCGGGGTCCGCGGATGCCAGCGTCATGTCGTGGTCAAGTATCCTCATGGTGCCGGTGTCGAGGTCCTTCCCGATCCCGGAGATCGCGACCTCTCTTCCCAGCATATCCATGGCGCTCTCGTAGGGCCTCTCCGCTATCACGACCCATGCCCCATCTTCTATGAAAGGCTCCCCGTAAGGGCTGCCCTTCCATTTGTCTAGGAACGGTTCGGCCTTCACCCACACGGGAGGACCCCTGTGCCTGCGGGTCTTGGACAGCCTGTCGTCCTCCAGCTCGAACATCACGGCCATCTCGGTATCGCTCATGCCGTGCACCGCGCGCAGGACGTTGAACGAGAACTCGTCCAGCTTCTTCCGGACGGCGTACTGGGTCTTCCACAGCTGGGACTGGAGGTTGTCTTCGATCCCCTCCGGTCTCTCGAACACCAGGGTCACCAGCCTGGATCCGTGGGACTCCGTCATCTTCGAGAGCTTCTCCGCGGACAGGGGGGTCCTGGGCCGGGGGAAGAAGAACTCCTCGCGCGGTTCCTCCAGATAGCTCCTGGATGCGGCTATGAACAGCGATAGCGTGTCCACATGGACGGCGGACGCCACGTTCCTCCTGCTGTCCACGGGGTCGTACACGACGAGGGCTCCGGTCATGGACGGACCCCTGCCCTCGATCTCCACGACTGTGCCTTCCTTCCATTTCGCGGCCGCCTCGAGGACCTTCCTGAACGAGCCGTACCTCACGACGAGGAGCTCGCACAGGTATCCAGAGAACCCTCTGGAGTCCTGTTCCGCGCCGTATGCGCCAATCCCTTTCATGAACTTCTTCAGGAGGCGCACCTGGTCGCATCCCTCGTCGGTCAGATGCGACCTTATGAACGCGGTGTGGAACGGGGTGCGGTCCACCGCGGATTTTAGGTGCTCGGTGCTGTCCAGACGGTAGCACGGGACCATGTCCACGTCGACCCCCTCGAACTTCCCGCGGGTGTACGGGTGGTCTGAGAACATCCTCTCCCCGTGGAGGATGTCCTCGCCGGCCTGCAGGCCGATCCTCTTGAGGTCCTCCGGATCTATCTCGGGAGGGAACATGAGGAACATGTCCAGGTCCGGGTCGGAGAGGTAGGTGTTTTTGGAGAACGAGCCTGCGAACCTGGCCTCGACGTCTATGCCGCGGGCTCTGACGTACTCCTCGACCATCCCCTTGAGGCGGTCCGCCTTCCCCTGGATGGAGCTGACCTGCTCCGGCGTGGGGACTATCCTCTTCAGAACCGACTGCTCCAGATCCATGATGACCCGACCGACGACCAACGATTAATGCGTTCTGATGTCCACGGACGCGGTTCACGCACCGAATCCGCAGCGTCCCATGACCATGTCGGCCTTGGGGTCCGCAGGGACCATCGGGAGCGCATGCTCGTCGGGATCGCACATTATCTCCACGATGCAGCTCCTGCCGCAGTCCTTGGCCTGCTTCAGCGCATCAGCGATCTCCCCCGGCTTCTCCACACGTATGCCCTCCGCCCCGAAGGCCTCCGCCATCTTGACGAAGTCCGGGTCGCATTTCAGGGTGGTGGCGGAGTACCTCTCGTTCCAGAACAGCTTCTGCCACTGCCTGACCATGCCGAGCGTCCCGTTGTTGAGGAGTACGACCGTGATCGGCAGATCCTCCGCCAGCGATGTGGTCATCTCCTGCATTACCATCTGGAACCCTCCGTCCCCGGTGATCGCTATCACGTTCTTGTCGGGCCTGGCCGCTTTGGCGCCTATGGCCGCCGGCAGTCCGTATCCCATCGTGCCGAACGTCCCGGACGACAGGAGCTGGCGGGGCCTTTCGATGTTCAGATAGTGCATCGCCCACATCTGGTTCTGTCCGACGTCGGTGGTTATTATCGTGTCCTTGTCGATGAACTTGTTCAGCTCGTGCATGACCGTCTGCGGGGCTATTGGGACGTTGTCCAGCGTCATGTCGCAGCAGCATCTCCTCTTGGCCGCTTTCGCCCTCTCGCTCCAGTCGGTCACGGTGGAGGTCGTGCCGAGGCGGTCCAGGATGATCCTCAGCGCCTTCCCGCAGTCGCACAGTATGTCGGCGCTCTGATGCCCGTGCTTCCCGAACTCGGTCGCGTCCGTGTCGATGTGGACGACGCGTCCGTGGGGGTCCTGCATCCTGCACCTCTTCCCGTACGTCCTGTCCGAGAACCTGCTGCCGACGGATATCACGAGGTCCGCGTCGTTCATCATGGTCAGCGCGGACATCCTTCCGTGCATGCCGAGGGGACCCATGTTCAGCTCGTACGACGAGGGAACTATGCCCATCCCCATGAGCGTCACGTCCACGGGGGCCCCGAGGCGCATGGAGAGGGCCATGACCTCGTCGACGGCGTTTACCGCCCCGCCTCCGCAGAGGATGACCGGGCGCTTGGCATCCCTGATCCATTGTATGGCCTCGTCGAGGTCCCTGAGGTCCTCGGCACGGGGCTTGATGAAGTACTCCTCGTCCAGCAGGGACTCGTCCACGGACGAGTTCATCTGGTCGACGGGGAGGTCTATGTGCACCGGTCCGGGCCTTCCGTCCTGGCATATCATCCAGGCCTCCTTGATCGCGTGGGGGAGGCGGTTGACGTCGAGGACCCTGAAGTTGTGCTTCGTGATGGGCATGAGGAGACTGTACGCGTCGACTTCCTGGAACGCTCCCAGGCCAAGGGATCCGACGCCCACCTGTCCGGTCAGTGCTATCATCGGAATCGAGTCCGCATACGCGGTCGCGACCCCTGTCACGAGGTTGGTCGCACCGGGTCCGCTGGTCGCGATGCACACCCCTGGCCTCCCGCTCGCCCTCGCATACCCGTCCGCCATGTGAGCGGCGCACTGCTCGTGCCTGACAAGGACATGTCTGAGGTTCGAGTCGTACAGCTCGTCGTATATCGGAATCACACTTCCGCCGGGGTATCCGAATATGGTTTCGACACCCTTCCTCTCGAGCATTGTGACTAGAGCCTTGGTCCCCTTCATTGTCATCGGAGGTTGGATTCATGCTTTACTTAAAATGTTAGCGCGAAGGTATGGTGGACGGTCGGCCGTCAGGCATCCGGAAGGTCCCTGGCGGGATCGGCATCCAGTCTCGATTTGAGTTCCTCGATGTAATCCGGAGGGGGTATTTCAGGGAGTCTCGCATCCTCGAAGAAGCAGGGTCCGAACAGGGGGTAATGGCGTATCCCGTCCTCGTCGATGAACAGGTTCGAGTTGGAGACCTTGATTCCTGTGAGGTTCCTGTCCGCCTCCATGAGTTTTTTCAGAGAGGTTGCACGCTTCTTCCTTCCGGATTTCACCTCGATGACCGATAGTTTTCCGTTAATGTTCAGCACGAAATCGATCTCTTTGCGGGCTTGTGTGTTGCTGTGATAGTAGACTGTGTATCCTTTACGGACAAGGCATTCGAACACGGCATTCTCCATGACAGCTCCGTTGTCACATTTTGCTGCACCCATCACACCGAGCGATCCCTGGAGGCCAAGGAGCATGACCATCACTCCCGTGTCCTTCATGTAGATCTTGAACGTGTTCCCGTCCGTCTTAAGCACGAATGGTTCGTAGACACCTTGGACGTTGTTGCAGAAGTCGATTATCCCAGCGTTCTCGAGCCATGTTAGTGCGGGGCCGTATTCGCGTTGGCCATTTCCGACTATCCCCTCGATTTTCGCATACACGAACGAATTGTTGTTCTCTGCGGAGATCTGCCCTGGGATCGATTTGAGACAGGCCAGGATCTTTGCCTTCTCGCCATTGCTGGATGCGTATCTGAGGGAATCCTCTACGATCTTCGAGTACAGTCCTGTCAGAACGTTGTATGCGTCGCCGTACAGGTTGTTCTTGGAGTATGCTTCTACGGCGGCGGGCATCCCTCCAACGGTCACGTATCTCTTGAACAGGTTGGTCATTCTGCTCAGTATGAAATCATCCACGGGGATCATCTGCCTGATGTGATTTCCTATGGTCCTCGTTTGTTCAGGGGAGTATCCCAGTGCCCAGAGAAATTCTTCAAAATCCATAGGGGACATCCGATACTCTTCGATGTATCCGAGCGGAAACAGTCTAATCTTCGTCCTTTCGTTTTTTCTTTCGGCACTATTGCTTCCCAAGGTGTGGCCTAGCATGGAGCCAGAGCAGATGATATCGCAACGTCCATCCTGGGCAAGGGGTTTTAGGGCGGATTCGGCACCAGGGCATGCTTGGATCTCGTCCATGAAAATCAGGCAATCTTTGTCAAAGCGGATGGTGGGATAAGTTACACTGAGCCTTTCGTAGATACTTTTTGCGTCAAGATTGCCCGAGAATATCTTTTTTTGTTCAGGCATATCTTCAAAGTTGAATTCGAGAACAGTGTTGTAATGATTACGGGCGAACTGCCTGATGGAATATGTTTTACCAACTTGGCGAGGTCCGCGGATAACAAGAGGTAGATGCTCGCGTTCTTTCCATTTTTCGAGAATCTGTTCCACTTTCCTCTTCATGATTGTATATATGTTATTGATTATTTAAATTTCTCTGCAAAAAAGCATCTATATTGCAGAGAAATCTCTGCAAAAAAGCATCTATATTGCAGAGAAATCTCTGCAACAATGAAAATCGGTCGAGGGAGGGGATTGAGCCCCCTCCTGCATCAGAAGTGGCAGTCGCCCTTGATTATGGGGATCTTGGGGTTCATCGGAAGCATCGGGAGGATGTCCTCGTCCGGGTCGACCATGATCTCCACGACGGTGGTGACGGGGGAATCGAGGGCTTCCCGTATCGCCTCGCGGATCTCGTCGGGCCTCTCGACGTGGATGCCTCTGCACCTGAATCCCTTGGCGACCTCCACGAAGTCGGGGTTCGCTCCGAGGAGCTCCGCACTGAACCTCTCGTTCCAGTAGTGCCTCTGCATCTGCCTGATCATCCCGAGATGTCCGTTGTTGAGGAGCACGACGGTGACGGGGAGGTCCTCCGCGACGGATGTGGAGAGCTCCTGGATGACCATCTGCAGCCCTCCGTCCCCGGTTATGGTCATGACCTTCTTGTCGGGCATGGCCGCCTTCGCTCCGATGGCCGCCGGCAGTCCGTATCCCATCGTGCCGAACGTCCCGGACGAGAGGAAGTGCCTGGGCCTCTCGATGTTGAGGTAGTGCATCGCCCACATCTGGTTCTGTCCCACGTCCGTGGTGACTATGATGTCGTCGTTTAGCAGGGAGTTGATCTCCTGCATGACCCTCTGGGGCTTGATCGGGACGGCACCGTTGTCAGGGACTATGTAGCTGTCAGACTTGAGCTTCCTCGCATGCTGGCTCCATTGCGCCCATCCCAGGGGCTTCGATCCCAGGGCGCATATGAGCGCCCTGATCGCCTTCACGGCGTCCGCCTGGAGGTTGACGCACTGGTGCTTGTGCTTCCCGAACTCGGTGGGGTCCACGTCTATGTGGATGACCCTCCCCTCCTTCATGCGGTCATGGTGGCTGTACGTCCTGTCGGAGAACCTGCTGCCTATGGATATTATCAGGTCGGCCTCGCTGGACAGCTCTATCGCCGTGAGCCTTCCGTGGAGTCCCAGCGGGCCCATGTTCATCTCGTAGGATGCCGGGACTATGCCCATCCCCATGAGGGTGTTGACCACGGGGGCGCCGGTGAGCATCGCCAGCTCCATGACCTCCTTCGAGGCGTCCATTGCACCTCCTCCGACCAGGATCAACGGTCTCTTGCAGCCCCTTATCCATTCGACCGCCTCGTGGAGGCCGCTGAGGTCCTCGCTCAGGGGCTTCACCCCGTAGGGCTCGTCAAGGAGCGCCGGGTCCAGGTCCATGCCCATCTGGTCGACCGGGAGGTCGATGTGGACCGGCCCCTTGCGACCCATCTGGCATATGTCCCACGCCTCGCTGATGGCATGCGGGAGCCTGTCGATGTCCAGGACCCTGTAGCTGTGCTTCGTGATCGGCATCAGGAGGCTGTAGGCATCCACTTCCTGGAACGCACCCAGTCCGAGGGACCCTGCCGCGACCTGGCCCGTCAGGGCGATCATCGGGACGGAATCCGCGAACGCTGTCGCGATCCCGGTCACGAGGTTGGTGGTACCGGGTCCGCTGGTCGCCAGACACACGCCGGGCATGTTCTTCGCCCTAGCGTATCCGTCCGCCATGTGAGCGGCGCACTGCTCGTGTCTGACGAGGACGTGCCTTATGTCGGAATCCAGAAGCTCGTTGTAGATCGATATTACGCTCCCGCCGGGGTATCCGAAGATGGTGTCGACTCCTCTGTCCTCGAGCATCGTAAGGAGTGCTTCCGTGCCTCTCATAGACCTTTCTCCGGTCCTGGCATCGGGGATTCGCGTTATAATCTTGGTGTCATGCCGCCGTTCCCATGGCATCCATCCACTTCCGTCATCGGTGTCCGCGGCATCCCGCAGGCCCACGGACGCGGGGACGCTCGCCTCCGATCCCCGTCTCCCTCGCATAACCCTAATAAATGCTATGTCCATCGAGGTTCCAGGTAATTTTCATGTCGAAGGTCAGGGTAGGAGTCAACGGCTACGGCACGATCGGAAAGAGAGTCGCGACCGCCATCGCCAAACAGGACGATATGGAGCTCGTGGGGGTCACCAAGACCAGGCCCAACTACGAGGCCAAGGACGCGCTTGCGAAAGGTTACGGTCTGTACGTCCCCGAGGAGAGCGTCGAGGCGTTCGCCAAGGCCGGGATCCACATAGACGGGACCGTCAAGGACATGCTCGGCAAGGTCGACATCGTCGTGGACTGTACGCCCGGGTCCCTGGGCGAGTACTACCGGGACATGTACAAGGCCGCAGGCGTCAAGGCGATATTCCAGGGCGGGGAGGACCACAGCCTCACCGGCATCTCCTTCAACTCCACCGCCAACTATGCGGAGTCCTGGGGAGCGCAGCTCTCGAGGGTCGTGTCCTGCAACACCACCGCCCTCCTGAGGACCCTGTATCCCATCGACAAGGCGCTGAAGGTGGAGAACGCGTATGTCACGATCGTCCGCCGTGCCGTCGATCCCGGGGACAGCAAGGGAGGCCCCGTCAACGGCCTCGAACCCTCCGTCAAGCTCCCGACCCATCACGGACCGGACGTGCAGAGCGTCATGCCCTGGCTGAACATCAACACGATGGCCGTCAAGGCGTCCACGACCCTGATGCACGTGCAGACCGTCGTCGCTCAGCTGAGCCAGCAGAGCACCACCGAGGAGGTCATCGACATACTGAGGAGCGCCCCCAGGGTCAGGCTCGTGAAGGCGTCCGACGGCATCAAGTCCACGCCGCAGATCATGGAGCTGGCCCGCGACCTCGGAAGGGACCGCTCCGACATGTACGAGATCGTCGTCTGGGAGGATGGCGTCAAGGTCGTCGGGAACACCTTGTATTACTATCAGGCGGTCCACCAGGAGTCCGATGTCATCCCCGAGAACGTGGACTGCATAAGGTCCATGTGCAAGGTCACGCAGGATGCCTCGGAGTCCGTCGCCAAGACCGACGCGTCCCTCGGTATCGGCAGGGAGTGAGGCGGGACCATGGAGAAGGAGTTCAACACGCTCGGCGATTTCGACTACAGGGACAAGACCGTTCTCCTGAGGGTCGACATCAACTGCCCCCTCGACAAGAACACCCTCAGGATCGTGAACGATGCCAGGATAAGGAGGATCGTCCCCACGGTGAGGGAGCTTGTCGGGAAGAGGGCCAAGGTCGTCATGCTGGCTCATCAGAGCCGCAAGGGAGGATGGGACTTCATCCCCCTGGAGCAGCATGCTGCACTCCTGTCCAAGCACCTGGGCATACCCGTCGAGTACGTCGACGATGTGATAGGCGACGATGCCGTCCGGGCCATCAAAGGGCTCGATCCCGGGAGCATCCTCCTCCTGGGCAACGTCAGGGGCATTGACAGCGAGACCGCCAAGGGCGACATGATGATGCACTCCGAGGGGGAGATCGTCAGGACGCTCGCACCCCTCGCGGACTACTATGTGTGCGACGCGTTCGGCGCGGCCCACCGCGCTCAATGCTCGTTGGTCGGGTTCGAGCCCCTGGTGCCGTCCGCGTCCGGAAGGCTGATGGCAAAGGAGATCTACGCTCTGAATGCGATCTTCGGCAATCCCCGCAGGCCGTCGGTGTTCATCCTCGGAGGGGCGAAGTTCGGGGATGTGTCGGAGATGATCGACAGGGTCCTGGGAAGCGGCATGGCCGACACGGTCATCCTGGTGGGACTCGTCGGCAACGCATATCTGCTGGCACGCGGGGTCGATATCGGTGAGGCGAGCATGAAGGTCCTTCAGGACGAGCTCACCCCGGAGAACCTCCAGGCCGCCAAGGACATCCTGTCCAGATACGGCCAGAAGGTCCTGTTGCCCGTCGATGTGGCCGTGGAGAGGGACGGCAGGCGCGTGTCTGTCAATATCGGCGACCTCCCGACGGAGGAGCCTGCCCTGGACATCGGGGACGCGTCCGCAGAGAAGTTCCGCAAGGTCATCGTATCGTCGAAGACCAGCTTCATGTCCGGACCGTCGGGGATGATCGAGAAGGAGGGCTTCGAGGTCGGGACCCGCATCATGATGACGGCCATGGTGGACAGCGGAGGCCAGTCCGTCATAGGAGGGGGACACACCGGAGGAGCGGCCGAGAGGTTCGACCTCGCGGACAGGTTCTCCTACGTGAGCACGGGCGGAGGTGCGCTGGAGACGTTCCTCCTCGGGAAGCCCCTGCCCGTCATCGAGGCATTGAAGCATTCGAAGAAACGGTTCTCGCAGTGAGTCCTTTAGAAAGCCTTTATAAGTGGAATCAGGATGCGGACGCGATGGCCAAGAAGAAGAGGCGGATCATGGAACAGGCGGAGGAGGAGTACGAGTTCACTCCGACCGAGTTCAACGAGAGGGAGTTCATCCTCAAAGACATCTACATGACCAAGATTTTCATGGTCGTAATGGTCATAGGACTGGCTGCCGGGCTTCTCGGAGCCGTCATCACCAACGCCATCGATAATTACGGGTGGATCGTGGCGACCGTGGTGGTCTTCATCATCTGCGGACTGCTCGGAAAGATCCTCGGGGCCGTCGGGTTCAGGATGGATATGGTCGAGACCAAGTCCATGATGGGCAACTACCTGCTGTACCTCGCGCTCGCGCTCGGAATCTGTATCCTGTTCATCAACCCTCCCTTCAACCTCTGAAGGGAGGTCATCCAAACGCTTTGAAACCCCAATTTCCGATTCTAGGAGACGACTCTCATCATATCCCGATATCGTCTGATTGGTATCGCAATCTGGCTCCCTATCTCGACTTTTACAGCGCGATGGCCGAGTGATACCCGACCATCGCGCTGTAAAAGTCAAGCTGGTAGTCTTTCGACCATGCCGACTATGATATCCAGGACCTCGTTCAGGACATCATCTGGTGCTTTTTCGATGAATTCCGCATACCTTGCGGATAGGTCGACGGTCCTCATCTGATCGCACATTATGTATCCTCTGATCTTCTGTCCCTCGAAATGCACTCTGGTCGGATACCCCTTATCTGCCGAGGTGATGGGACACACGACCGCCATGGGTCTCATCAGACGGTTTGCGACCTCGTTAGATGCTATTATCGCAGGACGCCTTCCGATCTGCTCGTGCCCTGCCCTTGGATCAAAATCGAGCCAGATTACATCGCCCTGAACAGCACTGTAACTCACCAGAACACTTCCTTTCCGACGGAAGACTCGTCCAAGCCTTCGGTGTCATAACTGCCCTGGAATCCTTCTGCCCTTTCGGCCAAGGGGATGTGGGGAACGGCCTTGCATATGGTAAGCTTCCCGTTCGATACGATGAAACGCACCTGGTCTCCCTCACGGAGACCTGCGGATTCCATGTCGCTTTTTGGAATCCTGACAGCACAGCTGTTGCCCCATTTCTGAATCACATTGACCATTGTATATACATAATATATACATATTATTTTAATGTGCCTCGGAGCCTTGTTTCAATGCTCCATGAGACCACGGCGGACGAGTACATCAGGTGATTGAGCGCCCCTGTCGGAAGGGGAGGATATAGATCTGGGACTCCGGTGGCTGGTCGATGCTGTCAGGAAAGAGTGAACTCTCTAAAACTACACATTTTTGATGTTTCTGATCGATTACAGCCCTATCTCCGATTCCAAGGGCATAAGTCGTGTTTCTGGAATCGGGATTCAGGGTCGGATCCCTTCTTCGTCAAGGTCGTGCTCTCAGATCAGTCCCTGTCTCCTCATCTCGGCGATCAGCAGTTTGACGGCGTTTCCGCGGTGCGACACCGAGTTCTTCTCGTCGAGTGGGATCTCCGCGAACGTGCGCTCCCCGTCGTGGGAGAATACGGGATCGAACCCGAAGCCGTCCTTGCCCCGTTCTCCGTCGGTGATCGTGCCCCTGCAGATCCCGGTGACGACGATCCTCCTGCCGTCTATGTCGCATCCGATGCAGCACCTGAACTCCGCACCGCGGTCCTCGACGCCTTCCATGAGCCTGAGGATCCCTTGGTTCCCGATGGTCTTCTGTGCGTATGCCGACCACACTCCGGGGAATCCCTTCAGCGAATCCACGAAGAGGCCCGAATCATCCACGATGAAGTCGCGGATGCCTTCGGACACGATCGTGTCCATCCCCTTGTTGACGACCTCCTCCAGATCGGAGGTCTGGACCTCGTCGTAGGGGTGAGGGAAGTGCTCCATCTCTATGCCGTAGTCCTTGAATTCCTTCTGATATTCCCTGACCTTGCCGGGATTGGACGTGATGACCTTGAGCTTCATGTGTATCTCCCCCTGTTCCTGATGTCTTCGAGTTTCTTGGCCACGGCCTTGGGGTTCCCGACGTTCGCGTAGTACTCGGTCATGAGGTCTTCGAACGCATCAGGCAGGTCCACGTGCGCCGACGAGAACGCCCTCTCCAGGAGCCTCAGGTCTATCCCTATGTCTTCCAGTTCGGCGCGCGTCTTGCCCATGGACATGTCTATCAGGCATATCTCCCCATCGGATGTCAGGATCATGTTGGACGTCGTGAGGTCGCCGTGGCATATCCCGGCGGAATGGAGTCTCGCGACCGCATTCCCGATCTTCACGCATACCTCGGACGCCCTGTCGGGGTGGTCACGGAGGTGGTTCTTCACGACTGTGCCCTCGACCTTCTCCAGGACGATGGAGCACCTGTCCATGTCCAGGTCGTACACGCACGGGGTGCGTATCCCGGCCTGGGGCGCCTCGTGAAGGATGCGCGCCTCGTTCCTGGTCCTGGCAGAACGTAAGTGGGCGTCCAGTTCCGGCAGACGGTATCCCTTGGTCGGACGGACCTTCTCGACCGCTCTCCTTCCAAGGTACTCGGCATCCGATACGGAGGCTTCCGCTCCCATCATCGTTCCAGACACCTCTTCCATGATCGGCATTATGCGGTGCAGATATTCAATGGTAGCAGTCCAGGCCATCGATATTGTTTTTTATTCTGCACGTGCGTTATGACATCCATGAAATACACTATCACGGGAGACAATCTTCAGATGGTCAACGTAGAGGTGGAGCCGGGGGAGGTCATATACTCCGTGTCCGGCGCCATGTCCTACATGACCGGCAACATGACCCTGGAGGCGAAGGCCAAGGAGGGGGTATGGGGAAGCATAAAGCGTTCCATGACCGGGGCCTCGCTGTTCCTGGTGAAGTACGAGGCCCAGGGTGGCAAGGGGGTCGTCGGACTGTCCCAGAAGGCCCCGGGGAAGATCATGGACATAGACATCTCCAAGGGAGGGTGGTTCGTCCAGAAGACCGGGTACCTCGCCTCGGAGGAGAACGTGACCCTCGAGATGGCATTCCAGAAGAAGCTGTCGTCCGCACTGTTCGGAGGGGAGGGCCTGATCGTCCAGAAGGTCTCCGGGAACGGTATCGTCTTCATCGGAGGCTGCGGGGACCTCGTGGTCAAGGAGCTCGCGCCCGGAGAGGTCATCAAGGTGTCCACGTCCAACGTCGTCGCGTGGGAGGACACGGTTTGCTACGACATCTCCTCTATCGGCGGTGTCAAGAACGCGCTGTTCAGCGGAGAGGGGCTCTTCGTCTCCACGCTGACGGGTCCCGGGAAGGTCGTCATGCAGTCCATGACCCTGGGAGACCTCGCCATGGCCCTGTGGCCGTACATGCCGCAGAGCTCGAGCTGAGGTGATCGCTTGAAGGACATGGGCATGAAGACCGAGAGGAAAGGCACCGGGAAGTCGGCGCTCGGCCTCGTGATCATCGCGGTTCTCATCGTCGCGCTGGTCGCCGTCGTCGCATGGGCGTTCTCGCAGCCCGGATTCCTCGAAGAGGCGGTCAACATACTGGCCATAGTCGTGGTCGCATTGGTGATAATCGCCGTGATCGCATACATCGCATACGCGTTCATCGCGGTAGTCATGTATGCGACCAAGGGCGAAGTCGTCCAGACCGGGGTCGATCATAGCATCGACGACGTCGTCGGGGTCGAGGGGAAGATGCTCGACGATGACGGCAACGATAAACATTGATCAAACACAGGGCGGGTGCTCCCGCCCTACCCACAGTTTTTAACACCGTTCGTCATTGGACGTGCGTGGAGCGCACTCCTCTGGGATGTCCCAAGTTTGACCGTCTTCTGGGAGGCGGGATCGAGTCCGGCTGTGTCACCATGATCTATGGCGAAGCGGGTGCCGGGAAGACCAACGTATGCCTGCAGGTCGCCCGCAATGTCGCGGAGAGCGGCAGGAAGGTGATCTACCTCGATACGGAGGGGCTGTCCAAGGAGAGGCTCGCCCAGCTCTTCAAGGGGAACGAAGACGCGATCAGGAACATCCTGATCTCTGAGGTCCATAGTCTGGAGGAGCAGACGGACCGTATCGAGATGGCGTCCAAGATAGTCTCCAGCGGGGTCAGTTCCCTGATCATAATCGATTCCCTCACGATGTTCTATCGGTTGAGGCATGACGAGTCCAAGGCACGCAACGAGTTCGTGAGGCAGACCGAGATGCTCCTGGAGATCGCGAGGAAATACGACGTCTCCGTGCTGATAACGTCCCAGGTCTACTCCAGTCTCACCAGCGGCAGGGTAGAGTTCCTGGGAGGTCATGCGTTGAACCACAACGCGAAGACCATCCTCAGACTGGAGAAGCTCGACAACGGACGCAGGAAGGCGGTCATCGTCAAGCACAGGAGCCTCCCCGAGGGAAGGTCGACGTATTATATCATCACAGAGACCGGCATCGAGGATGCCTGAAGATTTTCATTTTACGCTTTGATGTACTTTTATGTCGTTTTAAGATTATAAAATTTATAACTTTCGTACTATACAGTACTTGTAATGATTTGAAGATTGTTGACCCAAATATGTCGGTTGATGCGGAAAACGATCAGAAATCGAATGGTCCCCCATCGTACGACGGGGGACCGGTTTATATTCGGGAACCTCAGAGCTCCCTGTCTATCGAATAGTTCGCGAGGGAGATCATGAACTCCTTGTCCTCGCTCTCGGGAAGGAACGCGATGGTCTCGATCGCGCGGTTCACCTTGGCGCGGGCCATGTCCATCGCGTAGTCGATGGATCCCGCATCCTTCATGATCTGCTTGGCACGGGCGCACTCTTCCTCGGTGGCATCCATCTTTCCGAGGATGGATTTGAACTCCGCGAGCTTGGCCGCATCGTCCTTGAGGGCCTCGATCGTATGGGTGACCATCACGGTGCACTTGCCCTTCCTGATGTCGTTGCAGTTCGATTTTCCGGTCTTGGCGGGATTCCCCATGATCCCCAGGTAGTCGTCGAATATCTGGAATCCGAGCCCGACCTCGATGGCGTACTCGTTTATCGCCTCGGCTGTCTTCCTGTCCGCGCCTCCGACGAGCGCACCGCCCGCGGCCGCAGCGGCGAAAAGGACGCTGGTCTTCAGCTTGATGGTCTCGAGGTAGACCTCCTCCGTGACGATCTGTCCCTCGTTGTTGACGTCCATCTGCTGTCCGCGGGCAAGGTCCCATACAGCTTTGCTGACGTAGCGGAGGGCATCCCTCATCCTCTCGGCGGGGATGTCCAGGTCGCAGATGATCTGGAACGCCTTGGCGAACAGGGCATCTCCTGCGAGGACGGCGGTGGGCATGCCATAGTTGACATGGATCGTCGCCATGCCCCTGCGGGACTCGTCCCCGTCCATGAGGTCGTCGTGGACCAGGGTGAAGTTGTGGATGTACTCCACGGCGACGGCCAGCGGAACGGCCTTGGACCTGTCCCCTCCGACGGCGCCGCAGCATGCGACGGCCATCGCGGGCCTCATGCGCTTCCCGCCACGGTAGGGGTACTGCCTGGACGCCTCCATGAGGTTCTCCGGCTCCTCGTTCCCTATGTAGCTCTTTATGGGTCCGTCAAGCTCGGCGGACATCTTCTTGAGGTATTCCTTGGCATCGATCATAGTGCATCAATCCATTGTCTGGTTTCTCCGAGGATCACGTGGCGGGCTTTTCCCAGCGCCTTCAGGTCTTTGCAGCCTGTCAGCAGCATCGCCGCCCTCAGTTCCTCTCTGAGGACTGTAAGTTTTCTCTTGACGGCATCCGCCGATTCGGTGGCCTCCCTGAGGACCGCGTTGGCGACGCCCCCGCATGTGGCTCCCAGGGATATCGCGGAGGCGATGTGCGTACCGTCCAATATGCCTCCCGATGCGATCACGGGAAGTCCGCATCCGGCTGTCTCGACCACGGATGCGGGAGTGGGTATCCCCCAGTCGAAGAACGTCTCGCCCATGTTGGTGCGGACCTCATCGTTCGCCGCCATGGCCCTGTAGAGTTCAACGGCGGCGAAGCTCGTTCCGCCCATCCCCGCGACATCGATCCCGAGGATCCCGATCCCCTTCAGCCTGTCCGCGACGTCCCTCGAGATGCCGGCCCCCGTCTCCTTGACCATGATGGGGTATTCCTGTGCCAGGCTCCTGATCGCGTCCCTGACGCCAGCGCCGTTGGTGTCCCCCTCGGGCTGCACGACCTCCTGGAGGTAGTTGAGGTGTACGGCCATGACGTCCGCCCCGATCAGGTCCTTCGCCTGACCGACCATCTCCTTGCTGAACAGGTCCCCGCTCTTCTGAGGTACCAGCTGGGGGGCCCCCACGTTGCCGATCACCAGAGGGACGTCGTAGTTCTTTATGACCGAGTAGCTCTCCGGGCATGTCCCGGTGACCCCGGCCCTCTCGCTGCCGATCCCCATCCCGATCCCGAGCTCGGCGCATGCCTCCGCTATGTTGGAGTTGATCTTCGCGGCTCCCGGGAATCCTCCGGTGATCGCCGTCACGATGAGGGGGAAGTCCAGCTTCTTCCCGTAGAGCCAGCAAGTCATGTCTATGTCGTCCATCCCGATCTCCGGGAGGGCGTTGTGCACGAGCCTGACATCATCCCAGTAGCAGTGTCCGGGCGCGATGCGCTCGTTGATGCAGATGTTGATGTGGTCCGCTTTCCTGTCTCTGATCTGTACCATGTGAATCACATCTTCGCTATTGTGCAGGGGACATCCTCCCCCTTCAGCAGTGAGAGGAGCCTGCCGGGGACCGTTCCGTTGATGAGCACGCAGTCCCTCTCGGGAGTGCACATCCTGAGCATGGACTCCATCTTGTTGCGGACCCCTCCGGTGACGTCGTCGACATCCTCCCTGGAGTCCACCGCGTCCATGATCTCGCTCGTGACCTCGGGGATGAACCTCGCATCGGGGTTCGTCTTGGGGTTCTTGTCGTACAGGCCGTCTATGTCCGATACGAACACGATGCGGTCCGGTTTGAACATGTCCGCCATGAGCTCCATGAGCTGGTCCCCGGAGACTATCCCGAACCCTCTCTTGCGGTCCATGACCACGTCACCGAACATGACCGGCATGATCCCCACATGGGCCATCCTGCGGATCGCCTCATCATCGTTCACGATAAGTTTCCCGTCATCCATGACGAAGCAGGTCCCGGGCGATACGGACGCGGCAGGGATGCCGACCTTCATGAGCTCGGATGTAAGGAGCATTCCAAGTTCCATGGCATCGTGGTGGACCATCGCCGCCGGAGTGACCTTTCCGAAATCGGTCAGACCTTCTTGAACCGCATACCTCTTCGCGAGCACATGACCGAACGATCCCGCGCCGTGGACTATCATCACGGAACGACCCGACTCCGCTATCTCCCGGCAGAGCCTGGATGCTTGATCCTGGTTGAACTTCTTGTACTGCGACTTGTCGGTTATTACGCTCCCGCCAAGCTTGATCAGTATCATCGTCTAACCCTATCGCGTCTTATTATTAGATACTAGTTTACAACGGGCAGACGACCGTTCATTATCAACTCGGTGTCGTCGATGGCCAGAGCCACCGCTCTTCGGAGAAAATGGGAAAGTGGTTGACAGCGTGTCTGAGTTCCCGTACGCTTGCGCAGTACAGTACAGACAGATACGCGGGCGGACTTTACTTCCGGGTTCGGGAAGGGACCGGGTGTTTCCCCGCCGCTATGGCCGTCATACCGAAACATGGGATATCAGACTAATATATAACTTTAACTGTTAGGTTCTGATACAATGAACATATGTGTCCGATATTGTCGAAGCATCGTTTTATCAAACAATCTTGCGATTCATACCTTGATGGGACTATTCAACCGTAAGAAGGAAGAGAAGGGCGAACCGGCGGAAGAGATGAAGCCCGAGACCAGCACAAAGGACGTTCCCGAGTCCGAGACATCTGCGAAGGCGACGCCCGCAGGCGCCTATTTCGTATCCCCGCATCCCGACGGAGGATGGCAGGTCAAGAGGGCGAACGCGCAGAAGGCATTGAAGAAGTTCAAGACGAAGGCCGAAGCCGAGGCGTACGCGAAGCAGGTGGCGACGAACCAGGGAACCAACGTCGTCCGCAAGAAGAAGGATGGGAAGATCCAGAAGAAGAAGTAAGTCGATCGGGGCGGGGTCGGACCCCGCATCCCGATCAGCAGGATGTGGTCTTCTCGCTGTCGAGGACCTCGTTCCAGAGCCTGATGGTCTCCTGGGCGTCCTCCTCGTCCATGATCTGGATCGCGAACCCTGCATGGACGACGGCCCACTCCCCGACCTCGGCGTCGACCATCGAGAGGTTGGCCTTCCTGGTGACGCCACCGAAGTCGATGTCGCCCATGTTGCCGTCGATGTTCACGATCTTTCCGGGAATTGCTAGACACATTCCAATCACTCCGTCATTATCTTTATGATCGCTTCGGCAGGCTGTCCGTCAGTGGCTTCCAGCGCTACCACCGCCTTCTCCCTGTCGCAGTTCGCCTGGGACATCACCAGGGCGATGTCCTCTTCGGGGAATGTGGGCCTGGCAACGCCATCCTCTCCGATGGAACGCTCCTCCTCGACACCCGTGACCTGGTACGTGACGGTGCCACCCATCTCGACGCGGACCACCTCCGCATTCCTGATGACGAGTTCCGCCGTCTTGGTCTTGATGACGACCTTGGTCACTCCGTCAAGTGCGGACTGCTTGATCCCCATCTTCTTCATGGCCTGTTTCATCTGGCGGTCGTTTACTCTCATTCCACCCATGTGCCGAGGAATCTCCTAGTCATTCTTAAGGTGTGTGTCCTTTCCGCGTTTGTTAATGCCGGTTTAATCGGAGCGACCCAGCATATCGGCGGTCGCGTCGGACAGCGCCTTCAGGACCTCGTCCGCAAGGGACCTGTCCTGCACGCCGCCCTGTGCGAAATCCGGTTTCCCGCCCCCTCTGCCCCCGAACCGTCCGAGGACGTCCGACAGGAGCTTCTTGCAATCCACTGCGGGGGTCCCGGACGCCACTATGACGGACAGGGTCTCCGTCTCTCCGACGATGATGGCCACCCCTCCCTTGGATTTCACGGATTCCGCGAAGTCGGTCATCGCGGCACGGTCCGTCCCGGGAAGAGTCCCGCAGTAGACGTCCACGTCTCCCATCTGTCTCGGGACCATGGACTCCGCCAGCCTTCTGGTGGCCTGCTTCAGCAGTCCGCTCTTCAGTTCCAGTTCGCTCCTCATGTTGGCCACGGCCTTGGGGGAGTCCTCCCTCTTGCATCCGATGCCGTCGACTATGCGGAGTGCGATGTTGGACAGTGCCAGCGCCTCCCTCTTCGCCGCATCCCCGACCTTGAAGTGTATCGCCGTGCCCTCGCTTCCGGCAGAGACCTTGCGGTCCACGAGGAGAAGCTCGAGCTCGGACGTCTCCATGACATGGATCCCGCTGCATGCGGAGAGGTCTATGTCCCCGATGGCCACGACGGTGATCTCCTCGTCCTCGGGTATCCTGTCCAGCTTTATCCTGACTCTCTCGATGTCCGGGTCGTCCCTGTCCATGACGCTGCGGGTCACCGGGAGGTTGTCCTTGATCGCCTGGTTGGCGAACTCCACCGCCGCCTGGACCTGGTCCCAGTCCAGGTCGTGGTTGACGATCACGTACTTGCTCTCCGGGGAGATGTATATCTTGGTTATCTCCAGGTCGGGGCACTGCCTCCTGAGGGAGCAGAACAGGAGGTGCTCCCCGGTATGGCCCTGCATGAGGTCGTAGCGCCTGTCCCAGTCCACGCTGCACCAGACCCTCTCGCCCGGCCTCAGGTCGTGCTGAGGGACCTTGTGCACTATGTCTCCGTCCTCGTTCAGGAACACATCGACGACCGCGTTCCCGCGTATCGTTCCGATGTCGCACACCTGTCCGCCCCCTCCGGGGTAGAACGCGGTGCTGTCCAGGATGACCCTGTCCCCTTCCGCGGAGATGACGTTTGCCTCGAATTCGAAGCCGTATCCGTCCCTTCTGAAGATCTCGTCTGTCATATGGACCCTCATCAATCGCACAACTTTAATAAATGCGCTTCCGGATTCGGGGAAGACGATTCAAATGTCTCTTTCAGACTTCGACGAACTGGACAAACGTATAATCGAGCTCCTGTGCAGGTCCAGCCAGGGCTCCTACAGGCAGCTCGCGAAGCAGCTCGATGTGCACCCGACCACACTCATACAGAGGGTCAAGAACCTCGAGGCCAAGGGCGTCATCAACGGATATCGCGCGAGCATCGACTACATGACGCTCGGTTACGAGTACATGGGGCTCGTCAGCGTCTATGCGGACAACGTAAAGACCGTGCAGGACGAGATCTCGAAGATCCCTCAGGTGATCTCCGTGTTCGATGTCACGGGAGAGAGCGACTGCATAGTCTGGATCGCGTGTATCGATAGGGACGAGTTCTCCGAGGTCGTCAAGGAGATCAACGCGATAAAGGACGTCAGGAAGACCAACACCGCCGTCATCCTGAACATCACGAAGGACCCGTTCTCGTACATCCCTCCGATACTCGGGGAGAAGTGAACTCCCGACCCATACCTCATGGGAGGGTCTACAGGGGCCCGGGGGATCTGCGTTCCCGCGGACGTTCGCGTCGTTCATTGCGCATCGGTGACCGTTTCGATGATCGAGCTCTACGTTCAGGGCGTCGAACAGCTTCTTCGCCTCCCTTGTGATCGAGCTGCGGTACACGTGTCCGTTCACGCGGACAACGTGATACGATGACGCTATCCTGAACGCATCGTCCGCAGACATCCCCTCATACCCCGACTCCGACAGCATCTGTTCCAGCTGCATGCGGACTTTCATAGCGAGAAGCGCAAGGGTCCCGTAGCCGTATCTGAACCTGTCCTTCGGGTTACCGGCGGCCTCTATGATCGGACCTGCGTGCAGTTCCATGACGCGACGGAGCTTGGAACACTTCATGCACTCCTCCCATCCTTCGCGATTGGTTATGAAGAGATGGACGCTGGAGCGTATCGCCGCCTGCCGAAGCTCTTTCCTGCGTATGGACGTGGAGGGTACCCCGTCCGGGCCCCTATTCAGGGTGACGAAGCGCGACTCTATGCTTCCGTCACCGAGGACCTCATTGGCCGATTCCCCATCGATCGATTCCAGGATGCGTCTTCTGAGACGGACCCTCTCGTTCAGTTCCGTCTTGACGGTCTCATAGTCGTCCGGATCGTACCAGACGATGGCTTTCATGCGGACCTTGCCACGGCGCTCCCCCATCTCGTTCGTTCCGGAAAGATGCCATCCTGTGCTGTCTATCGCCATGTCGATGTAGGTCTCGCGCATGTAGATGGGTCTGCCGTTCTCCGCCACCTCGGACCACCCATCCGCTGGGGCGTCCACGCACAGGGAATACACCTCCGGGATGTCCAACAGACTGTCCGCCTCCGAGACGAAACGGGTGTTGTGCAGTGTCAACGATGACATCGTCTCGAGTGTGATGCCTTCTCCGAGGGCGAGTATGTTGTCCCTCCCGGACATCTCCGCATGCTGCACGGCCATCCTCAGCGACTCCACATGGTCCATCCTGGCACCGAGGGAGCGGACGATCAGCGGGTTCCCTTCGACATCCGTTACCAGGAACACCATCCCCTCGAAAGATATCCTCCTGGGACTCTCGTGATGGATGTCGGCACCGTGCAGGTCAGGCGAGTCCCAGAGCACGAATATATAGTGTCTCTCGTCCCGGTCCAGCGTGGATGCGGACGCGGACCTGTCTTGCAGGGCCGTGAGTGCCCTGTCCACGTCCGCCCTTACAACTTTTTCCTTATGCAGCAGGTCATCCAGGTAGTATTTGGGCATGCTTTCCATGAACCTCATGGCATGCACGGGGTCCATGGCCATGGTCAGGATTATCGCCAGCAGCATGTCAGACCTGTCTCCGAACCTGTTCTGCAAGGTCTCTCCGAGCCTTAGAGACTCGGCCGCCTTCCTGGCCATCAGGACGTTCCCCAGCTCGGCGCAGGTGAACTCCCCGTCATGGATGTGTGTGAGGAACTCCTCCGGAGGGACCTTCTTCGGAGCGACTAGTCCCGTGTCGGGATCGAGGATCCCTACGTATCTTTTGATGACAGCCGGTGTATCCTTCCCCGCGACTCTTCTGGATGTGTATAGGTACACGTAGTCCTTGGCTCCGCGTCTCTCTATTAAAATCTTCATTGTTCTGTGTTGTTTATATGGTTATACAATATTTCAAAATATTCCATAGTTTTTGAGCTATATATAGTGTTAAAACAAAATGTGATTGTGATGCACGATGAGGAACGAATCAAAGTGGTTGGTGGTCGTTGTTGTCGTGGTGGTTGTGGTAATGGCAGCAGTCGCAATCCATCTTTCTCAAGATGATACAGAGGATACAGGAATTAGGCCAGGAGACCATCCAGTTTTCCATCGCGGTTCAATCGTTACTGAAAGTTTCCGCCTGGATAGTGATGATAACGATACTTGGATCACGGGGACAATAGCCATATATAGGTCGGGGAGCGGGTTTGCGGGAGATATCGTTCTGCAATATTACGAGGATCCTGTAGATCCGTCCTGGATCGAGTTTGTCACATATCATGACTTTTATATGACTGAGGTTAGGACAGACCATGTACATCCTGATGGGGCCTGTCTGAATGCTACGACATTGTCATGGAATGGGGGGTCTATGAGTAATTCATTGCTCATTGAGAAGTATCATGACTGTGCGTATAGGGATGATGGGACGTTCATGATTCATATAGAATCAATAGACGGTATGAACCTCGATCAGACACAAGCTGAGTTTCTTGTCGGATTTGATAATGGTAACAAAATACACGTGTATGTGGATCTTCCGATGGGACAATGATGACGTAAAAACAAGGATTAAAACAAGTTGTATTGGAAAGGAGGAATGAAATATGAATAAGACGGCCGTATTGGGGACACTGGCGGTTTTCATAATCGCATGTTTGTCACCTTGTATGACCGATGCAGATGATGTTGCAGCAAATGATGTAGCAAATCCTGCTTTTGTAGAGATTACTGACAACAATCGTAACATTGTTGTTTTGACAGATCGTCCAATGACCAGATCGAACGGTTTTAACGAATCAATCACCTTCCAGAGCACATTCGAATCCATAGGTCCGGACGACATAGTCGTGCTTGACGGTCTTTGGGTAGAGGCTCAGGATCAGAGCACAGTGTATGACGACGTGAAGGCGTTGGTGGACAACGGGAATCCGGTCCTGCTTGTGGCAAATTCTCCCGAGGCCATCTCATATGACAAGATTGGTCATTCGACGGGATATTCGCCTTCGGCCCATGTCTACGGAGTGATATACGACCCATCGACCGGTGCGGTATACTGCAATAGCATATCGCATGTGGACGTGCCGAAGTCTTTCGATATTGCGATCCAATGGGTGTACAGCCACATCAGTGATCGTCATTCAGGCGAGAGCGAGCGATGTCGCAAGTGAATCTGGAACATGCAGTCCATCGAAGCAATCCACGGTCTCGGTATCGTTATCGATTCTGATGGGGATGTATCGCACTCGTGAATCCGCGGGTGCGATGCCGGTCAGGATCCGATCGAAGGATGGGACAGTGGCATCACGCGTGCGCATGTCTTTAATAAGTGTGGCGAATGGCCACCATATTAAGAGGCGCTCTTATGAGAAGAACAAACACCTGCGGAGAGCTCAGGTCCGCGGACCTGGGCAAAGAGGTATGTCTTCAGGGATGGGTCAGATTCTCCAGGGATCACGGAGGAGTGGCGTTCATCGACCTGGCGGACAGGTATGGGATCACTCAGGTCGTATTCGATCCGGAGGCACTGCCTGCCGGCGTCGACGCCAAGCGTCTGGAGGAGACCATCGGGACGTTCTCCCGCGAGTCCTGCGTCCAGATCAACGGTACCGTCAGGAACAGGGTCGAGGGCACCGAGGATGCCAGGAACCCCACCGGGGAGATCGAGGTCCTCATAACCGAGGCCGAGCTCCTCAACAGGTCCAAGCTTCCCCCCTTCGAGCTGGGGGACCAGAAGGAAGGCGTCCTTCCCGACGAGGACATCAGGATGAAGTACAGGTACCTGGACCTCAGAAGGACCGACATGGCGCAGGCCCTAGTGTTCAGGAGCAGGCTCGTGCACATCGTCAGGCAGTACCTCGAGCAGAACGGGTTCCTCGAGATCGAGACGCCCATCCTCGGAAGGTCCACCCCCGAGGGCGCGAGGGACTACATAGTCCCCTCCAGGATCCACCCCGGGACGTTCTACGCGCTCCCCCAGTCCCCTCAGCAGTTCAAGCAGATGCTGATGGTGGCAAGCATGGACCGCTACTACCAGGTGGCCAGGTGCTTCCGCGACGAGGACTCCAGGAAGGACCGTCAGCCCGAGTTCACCCAGCTGGACATAGAGATGTCCTTCGTGGACATGAAGGACATCCAGGACATGATGGAGGGCCTCGTCAGCACGATGTGGAAGGGCCTCTACGGAGAGGACCTCCCGACGCCGTTCCCACACATCGCCTATCGCGATGCGATGGAGCGCTTCGGGTCCGACAAGCCCGACATGAGGTACGGCCTGGAGTTCACCAAGCTGACCGACGTCGTCAGGGATGCCCCGTACAAGATCTTCCAGAACATCCTTGCCGAGGGCGGCATCGTCGCCGGAATGAACCTCAAGGCCGACATCGCCGGAAGCAAGGTCGGAAGGAACGATGTCGACAGGTACATCGCGTACGCCAAGAAGGTCGGGCTTGGAGGTCTCACATGGATGAGGTGCGAGGACGGGAAGCTTAACAGCAACATCGTGAAGTACTTCACACCCGAGATCCTCGAGAACATCAAGGTCACCATGGGCGCAGAGGAGGGCGACCTCCTGTTCATAGTGGCCGGACCCTGGAAGGCCACCTATGAGAGCGCTGGATTCCTCAGGAAGAAGATCGCGGAGGACCTCGGGCTCATTCCCGAGAACGAGTTCCAGTTCTTCTGGATGGACCAGTGTCCCATGTTCGAGATCGATCCCGTCTCCGGGAAATACGATGCGTTCCACCACCCGTTCGTCCTTCCGCAGAACGACCTCGACGACGATTACGTTGGAGGTGCCTGCTTCGACCTGTGCCTGAACGGGAACGAGCTCGGTTCCGGGTCGCTCCGTATCCACGATCCCGAGCTTCAGAAGGCCGTGTTCCACAAGCTCGGTCTCGATGACGAGAGGATCGAGAGGAACTTCGGATACTTCGTGGAGATGCTCAGCTACGGTGCTCCGCCACACGGCGGGATAGCCATCGGGATAGACAGGCTGTGCGCCATCCTCCTGAACAGGGAGTCCATCAGGGATGTGATCGCGTTCCCCAAGAACAGGAGGGCCATCTCCCTTCTGGACGGTTCCCCGTCCAAGGTGGACGACGACAAGCTGGAGGAGCTGCAGATCCTCTCCCTCGCGGGCGACCTCGACATCGGCGATATCGAGGAGCCTATGGACGAGGAGAACTGAAACCAGGGCCTTCGGGCCCTTTTTATACCGATTTTAAAAAGTTAAATACAAGCGGATTATCGCGATATCGCAGAGCTTGGTGCATCTGGGAGGATTAACTGGCTCTGTACCCTTATCACACAGAGTCCTTGATGTTTCCCGTCACGGGTGTTTTTGAGAAGGGAAGGTGCGGAGTCGCCTCCGCGTTTGATGTTCAGAGTCTGGACTCTATGTTCCTCTTGACCGCTTCCAGGACCTCGGCAGAGGAGTGGGCCCCGCCGGACTGCTTCATCACGAATCCGATGACGCGGTTGGCCGCCTTCTCGTTCTTCCTGTAGTCCTCCACGACGCCCGGGTTCTCGTCCAGGTATGCGCAGACGACCTTGTCCAGGTCCTCTGACGCTCCCTTCGCGGCCTCGGCGCTCTGTCCGGTCATGGCGCATTTGATCTCCATGGAGCATTCGGCATCGGTGATCTCCCCTCTGACGAACCTCTCGATGGATGCGACGGCCTCCGCCGGGTCCCTGCCCGCCGACTCCATCGCCTTCCAGTTGGCGCTGATCGGGCCCGCGACCCACTTGATGGCCGTCTGGGCATCGTGGTCGCCCGCGACCTTCTCGAAGATCTCCGCCAGCCCGATGGACGTGGCTATCAGCTGCTTGGCCATCTTCTGGTCTATGCCGTACTGGGTCGACATCCTGAGCGCCATCTTCTGGGGGCTCTCCTTGATCCTTATGCCGTCTGCCAGGTCCTTGATGTTGTACACCCCGAGGTCCGGCTCGTCTATGTACCCGTAGTCGGCCTCGAACTCCTTCTTCCTGACGGATATTGTGACGCCGCGCTCCTCGTCGAAGCGCCTGGTCTCCCTTTCGATCCTCCCGCCTGCGCGGAGTATCTTCGTCTGACGGAGCACCTCGAACGTGAGGGCCCTCTCGACGTTCTTCAGACCGGTGACGTTCTTGACCTCGCACCTCTCGGTCCCCACCGATATGTTGCAGTCGCAGCGGATGCTGCGCTCCCCGTCCCCGGGGAGGTCGATGACATGGCGTATGTCCTCTATCAGCTGCTTGAGGAACTCCCTGGCCTCCGCCGGGCTCTTCAGGTCCGGCTCGGTGACGATCTCCGCCAGAGGGATGCCGGAGCGGTTGTAGTCCACCAGCGAGGACAGGTCGCCGACCCTCTTGGTCTTCCCGGGGTCCTCCTCGACGTGTATCCTGGTGATCCTGATGGGCTTCTTCCCATCCATGTAGTAGACCCCGCCCTCCCCTATGGGGTTGTCGTACTGCGTAATCTGGACGCTCTTCGACATGTCGGGGTAGAAGTAGGTCTTCCTCGAGAACCAGGTGGTGTCGGAGACCTTGCACCCGAGCATCTTTGCCAGCATGATGCCGTACTCGAGGACCTTCCGGTTCAGGACCGGTCTGGACCCGGGCATCCCGAGGCACACGGGGCACACATGGGTGTTGGGTCCTTCGGCCTCGGTGGTCGGACACGAGCAGAACATCTTGCTCCTCGTGGGGAGCTGGACATGGATCTCCAATCCGATCTTCATGCGGACGGCCTCCTGAGCTCGAAGGTCCTCTCCCAATCCTCCGCCATCGTGAACAGTGAATCCTCGCTCCAATGGTCCCCGACGAACTGCATGCCGATGGGCATCCCGTCGGAGTCGTATCCGCAGGGGACGTTCAGATGGGGCATCCCTGCGAGGTTAGGGGGAACGGTCAGATAGTCCGCCTTGTATGATTCCAGCGCGGTCATCCTCTCGATCTCGTCGAACCGGGGGGCGACGAACGGCATGGTGGGCGTGAGGACCGCATCATGGTTCCTCAGGATCTTCCTGTAGTCGTCGATGACCAGCTGCCTGACCTGTCTGGCCTTGGCATAGTAGCGGTCACGGTATCCGACCATCCTGGTGAACGTCCCCAGGAGGATCCTCCTCTTCGCCTCGTCCCCGAACCCCTGCGAGCGTATGCTGGAGAAGTAGTCGTCGAACTTGAGCGAGAGGTCCCCCTCCTGCATCCCGTACCTCATACCGACGTAGCGGGCGAGGTTGGTCGAGGCCTCTGACGTAGCGATCACGTAGTACGCGGGGATGGCGTATTTGAAGGAGGGCATGTCGACCTCCTCGACGTCTATCCCCCTGGACCTGAGGGATTCCAGCGAGTCCCTGAACACCCTCTCCACATCGGCCGAGAGGCCCTGGACGCCGTCCTTCGGGACCGCGACGCTCTTTATGCCGCGCCCCTCGTTCTTCAGCTCGGGCTGCATGCAGGAGGTGGGGTCCCTCTCGTCCTTGCCGGCGATGATGTTGACGTACTTCCTGAGGTCTCCCGCCCTTGTAGACAGTATGCCGATCTTGTCGAGGGAGTTCCCGTAGTCTATGAGCCCGTACCTGGACACCCTCCCGTAGGTGGGGGCTATCCCGTACACCCCGCAGAAGCTCGCGGGACAGCAGATCGATCCGCCCGTGGAGACCCCTATGGAGACGTGGTCCTCCAGTACCATGGCGGCGCATGCGGAGCCTCCGGAGGACCCGCCGCACGCTCTCTCCAGGTCGAACGGGTTGCGGGGGACCTCATAGGCCGAGTTGGCGGAGAAGGTCCCGAACCCGAACTCGTCCATGTTCGTCTTTCCGATGAGCTTCCCGCCGGCCCCGCGCATCTTCGATATGCAGGTGGCGTCGAACACGGGATGGTATCCTTCCAGGATCCTCGATCCGGCGCAGGTCTCCATGTCCTTGGATGTGAGGTTGTCCTTCGCGGAGAACAGGAATCCCGCATCCCCGGGCTCCGTGTCCTCGGTCATCGCATGGAACATGCCGTATCTCGCATTGGTCTCCCTGAGGGAGCCGAGCACGGATTGCATCGTCATGAGAGCCTCGGCCCCCTGACGTATCCGTCGTAGGTGTTCATGTCCCTCGACAGAGTGTCGGGATCGAACTCCAGCCACGGCTCATCGTCCCTGGTTATGTCCGCGACCCCGATGGGGTCGATGCCGTAGGAATCGCATTCAGGAGCCTCGTCCAGCAGCTCGAAGTAACCCAATATGTCATTGAGGTCCCTACTGTACCTGTCGAGCTCCTCCTCGGTGAGCTTGATGTGCGCCGTGCGCGCAACCCTTTCGACGGTTTCTCTGTCCATCCGATAGACCTTCTATGCGCGAGCATGCGGGTTCTCTCTATAAACTATTGCGCACGCGAGCCCGTCACGTCCTCTTGAGGAGTATGAGCCCGTACAGCGTCGCATGGTCCTCGGAGAAGCCGAAGGACTTCCCGAACCCCTTCAGGTATCCCTCGAGGTCCACGCCGATGGACGATATGGACGGGACCAGCTGTTCCGGGAACCTGCACGGCTCTGGATAGGAGCATACGCCGCAGTAGCCGCATCTCCCGTCCGCGAAGCCCATGCATCCGCAGTCGGACGCCCTGAGCTCCGCGGTCAGCATCCTGATCAGCAGATGGAGCTCCTCGTCCGCCCGCCTCAGGGCCTCCGCGTCCTTCGGGTCTATGTCGAACCTCTTCTCCAGGAGGATGGCGCCGTCGTACGCGTCCCTGAGCGTGTCGATCCTCTCGGTCCACCCGGGCGGGCAGGACCATGAGGTCCCATAGTTCCCGCACAGGTTCCTGCGACAGCTGTCCAGGCATCTCAGGACATCGTCCTCGCGATGCTCCGGCGGGTCGCCCATCGTCACGGACCATCCCGATGCTTCGGCACTGCGGCGGACCCTCTCAAGCACGGTCATGATGACCTGTTTCCGTTATGGGCTTATAAGCCTAATCGACAGGGTTTATAATCGCATGGATTGTGGAGGAGTCCATGGCAGAAGCCTCTCCGGAAAAGAAGATCGCTACGGCGATGAAGGCGATGGACGAGGGCGACTTCAAGAAGGCATACACGGCCTTCAAGAAGCTTACGACCGAATTCTCCGATAACGCCGATGTTTGGTACTACAAGGCCGAATGCGGGAACTATGCCTCTGGCATGTTCGGCGCGAAGGTCGACACCCAGGAGATCATGGATGCGTACAAGAAGGCCATCGAGCTCGACGGTAGCCGTGTCGACTACTACCAGTCGTACGGGTCCTTCTGCATCTCCGTGAACAAGTATGACGAGGCAGAGGGCGCGTACAACGAGGCCGCCGAGATAGACGAGTCCATGTCCCCCTCCCTCTACTCGGAGTTCGCCATCGAGTACTTCAACAACGTCATGGCGTCCTACGGGGAGATCATGGACGACCCCAAGGCGCGTGCGCCGTACGCGAAGAAGGCGCTCACCTACATGCTCAAGGCCCTCGATCTCGATCCCGAAGAGGCCAAATCCCTGCTCTGAGCAGGTCCTTCCCAAACCATCGGGGTCGCATCTCGGCGCCCCGTTCATTCTTCCATACCATCCGTTTGACGCCATCATCCTCCGTCTCTCGGACCATCCGTCTTTTCATATGATTACAATTAGATGGATGCAAGCTTATATTCTTTTCAACCTGTCATCTGTCTATTTATTCCAATCTTAATATTTATTTGAACAATAAAACCTTAAAAATCTATTCCATCTGATAAGTTTTAAATAAAATAGATATTTACGCAGAATTCAGTCTATTGATTAGACAAATGAGGTATATAATGCTCAACAAGAAGTTCCTATTGACGTTACTTCTGGCAGTAACACTTTCAATTGTCGTTTTTTCATTAATACCGGACTCGGTCTCTGCGGCGGAGCACGATGTCGGGGAGGACCCCTCGGACTATGCCAACATAGCCTGGGTGGCGATCTGTTCTGCGCTGGTATTCATAATGACCCCCGGTGTCGCACTGTTTTACGGGGGCATGCTCAGGAAGCAGAGCATGACGTCCGTGATATCCCAGACCCTCCTCTCCATGGCGGTCATGGGGATCTCGTGGTTTTCAGTGGGATACTCTCTCGCATTCTCCGACGGTAACATGTTCATCGGAGGATTCGACAACGTCTTCTTCAATGGCGTCTCCGCATACACGATCGAGGACGGTTCGTATGTGCCAGACATGGAGTTCGCACTGTTCCAGATGATGTTCGCACTCGTCACTGCGGGGATCGTCCTCGGTGCCTGTGCCGAGCGCATAAGGTTCACCGCCATCACCTGGTTCCTGGCCCTGTGGTCCGTCCTCGTCTACGCCCCCATGGCGCACATGGTCTGGGGCGGAGGGCTGTTCATGAACCTCCCGTTCGGTCTGGAGACACTTGATTTCGCAGGCGGTACGGTCATCCACATATGTGCCGGATCCACCGGACTCGCACTGGCGGCATACCTCGGAAAGCGCTGTTCCAGGACTATGAAGAGGGCTCACAGCATCCCCATGGTGTTCTTCGGATGCTTCCTCCTCTGGTTCGGATGGTTCGGGTTCAACGGAGGGTCCGGACTTGCCATGAACGGACAGGCGGTCAACGCGATCATGGTCTCCATGGTGGCCGCGGTCTTCGCGATGGCATCCTGGGCCATCGTCCAGTATCTGCATGTCGGGCGTGTCGGCGTCCTCGGTCTCGCAGCGGGTTCCATCGCGGGACTGGTCGCGATCACCCCCTGTGCAGGGTACGTCTCCCCTCCCAGTGCAGCCATAATCGGGGTCGTCGGGGGCATAGTGTGCTACCTGGGTGTCATCCTCATGAGGAACCATTCCGGGCTGGACGATGCCCTGGATGTCATGGGCGTCCACGGGATAGGCGGCATATGGGGGGCCATAGCCACCGGTCTCTTCGCGGAGTTCAACATCAGCGGTGCCGGAGGTCTCTTCACCACAGGCGACTGGCAGCTGCTCGTGGGGAACGCCATCGCGGTGGTGATCACGGTGATATTCTGCTTCGTGGTCTCGTACGTCATCATATGGGCCATCGGAAAGGTCATGCGCGTACGCGTGACCGAGAACGAGGAGCTCATCGGACAGGACCTCGTCGAACACGGAGAACCGGCTTACGTGATGTGATTGGAATGAAGATGGTAATCGCAATAATCAGGCCAGACAGGCTCCAGTGCGTCAAGGACGGGTTGAAGGATGCCGGGATCTACGCGATGACGATAACGCATGTCACCGGTCGCGGGGAGCAGATGGGACTGGTATTCACCACGAGGGTGGGCGAGTTCACCGTGGACGAGATCGAGAAGATCAAGGTCGAGATCGTGGTGGAGGATGACCAGGTGGACACCGTCATCGGCGTCGTCAAGCGTGGAGCGGAGACCGGACATCCGGGGGACGGCAGGATATTCATCATCCCGGTCCTTGAGTCTATAAGGATACGGTCCGAATGCACGGAGGGAGATCAGGCCGAGTGAGTCCGCGATACACGTCTGGCACTTCGCACCTTCACAGGCCCCCATGGCTGTCCCGTATGGTCATGGGGGCGTCAAACTTCTGGACAATGTGGTTCGTCTTCAGGTCTGAACGACCGTGGCCGTATACAGTCGATGCATTTGGTTCTGAATCACACAACATCTCGGTGTCTCGGATGCGGTCAAATGATGTGAAGGGCCGAGAATCTTGTATCCCGGCCCGTTTGCTTTAGGATCAGTCGTTTCACTGATCCTTTCACTCATTCTGCAGATTGTTTCTTACCGGTTCTGGTGCAGTCTGCCACACCAAATACCCCTGCTGCGATCCAGATGACCGCGACCACGATGTATTCCTGCATGGACCAGGATATCTGGTAATGTGCGTGAGGCATGAGGAACACGAATAGCCCGATCATGGCCAGTATCATCAGGATGACTCCCTTGACGGTCTTGCCCATATACACGTGCCCTACTCCGGGCATGACCATTGAGAAGAGGATGGCGTATTCGTTCCTCATGATGATTCCACGACCCCTTTGTTACTTGATTCTATCATCGAGGTCGATGTCGTCGATCCGTTCTGCATTTCAATCACCCGTCTCGACGTAGTACACGATTTGGACCGTGGTTTCGATAGAGACAGTACTCAATCGACTGAATTTATTATAAAAACTTTCGTATAATCATCATAATTATTCGGATATGTAGCTATAAAACAATTTCATAATATATCCAGTCAGTCATGATGGTTTGTGAGAATCACCTACACGGAGATCAACGGGAGGAGGTATGCGTACGCGTGTACCTCCGAGCGCGTCCCTGGAAGAAAGAACCCTGTCTCAAGGAGGACATATCTCGGTATAGTCGATCCGGGAACGGGAGAGATAATTCCAAAGAAGGGATTCTCTGAAGCCGATCTTCTGATAGGCAGGATGTTGGACATCAAAAGTTATGGCGATGTCGCGGTGGTGATGTCCGTCATCAAGAGATTGAACCTGTTGGACGATCTGGAGGAGGTTTTTGGCGATCGCGGACTCAGGATATTGGCCATGGCCATGGCCCAGGCCATACGGCCATCATCATCGGATTATGTTGACAGGACTCTGAAGGAGTCATACATCCGTGAGTGTCTGGGGACGGGAGCAGAGACAATCAACTCGAAATGGGTGGCGGATGTCCTTAACTCATTCAGTCGGATCGATTCAGAGAGGTTCTTCAGAAACAGGGTCGGGCAGGATGATAATCGGATATTCTTGTTGCCGATCGTGGCATCATTATCCAAAGGATTCGGTGATTTTTTGAGGATGCTGTATTCCTCTACGAAGTCGGACGATGTGGCCGTGGTTGTGGCGATGGATGGAGAGGGAAAACCGATCGGATTCGATCTCATGAACAATCCTTCGTTGGACCCGTCCGATGTGATCAAGTTGATGTTACATATGAAGGAATCCGGGTACAGGCCGATACTTGTTTCGGATACGACATCGTCTTCAACTCTCCGTCTTGCCGACTTCATAGTGAACGATCTCGATTTCATAATCCCTTTTCCAGCATCATCAGTGCAATACGTCTCCATGTCCAGCGCGTTCGGGGTTCCGTTTGATGACATGGAGCATCACAGGGAGGATGGGTCCATCGTGAAGGAAACCCAGGTGGGCATTCTGATGGAACACGGCGCATATCGTGGCGTGTACGATTCCGATCAAAGATTCTCCAAGTGTGGGGTCCGTCTTCAGGCTTTCATGAGCTACAGCCCCCACATAAATTCAGACATCATAAGATTCGTCAACGATTCTATAAATAGCATAAAGTTGAGATTGAATGGGCAGTTTTCCAGTGATCCAGAAACCTCTCTTCGGAATGAAGCAGGGGGACTCGTAAACCTGTTGAAGGTTTCGACAGACAGGTATGGGTTGATGAAGGTAACAGTTAACAGGGATGCGATGTCGAAATTCCGTCGGAATGCAGGCTGTTCGCTTGTTCTTGCCACTGGTTTCTCTTGGGACGAGATATCTTTCGTCCGTTCTATGAGGAAGGGTCTTCTGGACACACTCCATCAGTTCTACAAGGGGTCGAGATGGGTAGCTGTGTTCAAGGGAGCGAATGTGAATCTATACAATCAGATGTTCATCGAGTTTCTGGTGGTAATAATCTATTCTGAGATCCAGACGGTTCTGCGGTCCGAGGGAATCCGCGACGAGGTCGGGGACGCTCTTTATCTGGCATCATCCCTAAAGCTGGTGGCCGTTCCATCCGGGATCATCCTGAATTCCGTTGATCGCAGAGCCAAGAGGATATTGGATGCGTTCGGGGTGGACACATCAACTGTTCCTGAGATGGTGACAGAGCCCAGAGCTGGCGAGCAGATCGAATGATACGGTAAATCAAGGGCTTTTCGAGCCTCCTGGTCACCAATCAGATGGGGATGATAATGATGTATGGTAGCGAGGGGTCGATTTGAACGACCGATCTCCGGGTTATGAGCCCGACGGGATATCCTGGCTACCCCACCTCGCTATGAAACCGCCTAACAAGGCGGTATATTTAATGTTTGTGTCTGTTCAGAACAGCTTCTTCAGGAACATCAGGTCGTCGATCTTCCCCTTGACCTGAATCTTCTTGAGGACGTACGCACGCATCGGCCTCAGGGATCCGTCTATGAGCCCCTGAAGGTTCTCGGGGGTGGTGGTGACCGTCACATCCGCGTTCGGGTCTAGTCCCGCGTCGAAATGGTAGATGCGAGCATCCTTGAGTTTCAGGGTGTATGTCTCCTCTCCGAGGTTCAGATTGAATATCTTCTCCAGAGGTTCGATCTCCTTCTTCAGTTCAGGATCCTTCTCCATCTTCCTGTGGAACCTGTCGATCACAGCCTGAATCTCCTGCTGCATGCTCATGTTGTCACCATTCGTCCAGCCTTCTCACCGCTTTGGCGGATATCATCTGTCTGACCGGTTCCCACGATCTCCTCGTGTGCGGAGGTGGACAGTTGTTCTCTTTCATCCAGTCCGTGATGAAATCCATGGTGTAGTGGTCGCTCGGATACCCGCTTCCGAAATCCCCGAGTTCCACATGAAGTTCCTCGATAATGCGGTCGCGCGTAACCTTCGCCACGATGGAGGCTGCTGATACGACTGGGTACATGTCGTCGGCTTTATGCTTTGCTATTATCTCGACATCCTGGAGCGATGCACCGAGGCGGGCGGAGAACTTGTCCTCGTTCACATCGGGACAGTCGGCATACGCTATGTCGCAGGGATGTGCCGATATCGCCTCGGAGAACATGTCCAGCTCGATATCGTTCAGGGAGATCTCCTTCCTCCGGGCATCTATGTCGCTCGCGGAGATCATGACGGTCGTCCAGGCATCGGCCCTTTCGACGATCATGTCGTACATCTTCTTCCGGGTCTTGGGGGTCAGCTTCTTGGAGTCCCTGACACCGATCTTCGAGAGCACATCGTCATCCTCCACCCATACGGCTCCTACGACCAGGGGCCCCATCACGGATCCCCTTCCGGCCTCATCTACGCCACAATGCATCTGTTACCCGTTTTCCTGTAGATTGCGCTTCATTTAAGAATTGCTCGGTTTTAAGGCGAGCCATGACTCTAAAGTGCGACCTGCAGTATGGCAAGGGCGATGCAAGCTATAAGCTAACCCGTGTCGGCGTTCGCAATGTGCGTAAACCCGTCGTCGTACAGAGGGAGGGGCTCAGCGAGAAGCTCAACAACACCCTCGGCTGTTCGATCGACATCTTCGTGGACCTTCCCGCAGACCAGAAAGGGTCCCACATGTCCAGGAACGTGGAGGTCCTGAACGAGGTCGTGGAGGAGAGCATCCGTCATCCGATCACCGCCATAGAGGACATGGCGGCGGACATCTGCAAGAGGCTGCTCGTCCATCACGAGTATGCCAGGAACGCGGAGGTCCACATATCCGCGGAGTACTACAGGCCCAGTATGACCCCCCAGGGCAGGGAGACGTTCGAGATCTACACGCTCCTCGCCGGAGGTACCATAGAGCGCGGGGGACCCCTGACGAAGACCGTCGGGATCCGCGCTGTCGGGATGACCGCATGCCCGTGCGCCCAGCAGACCGTCACCGAGATGCTCGAGTTCGACGGGGACATGCCTGTCATGTCCCACAACCAGAGGAACGTCTGCACCCTGACCGTCACGATGCCCGAGGACGTGTCCATCGAGGCCAACGATCTGATCGATATCGTGGAGGACTCGTTCTCGTCCCCCACGTTCGAGCTTCTGAAGAGGCCCGATGAGGGACAGGTCGTCATCAACGCCCACAGGAACACAAAGTTCGTGGAGGATGTGGTGAGGGGCGTGGTCCTCCGCTTCGTCAACAGGTATTCGGATCTGCCCGACTGCGTGAGCATCGACGTGATCAGCGATTCCGAGGAATCCATCCACAAGCACGATGCGTATGCCGAGAGGGTCGCCACGCTCGGCGAGCTCAGGCAGGAGAATCAGTGAACCGTGCGGGTCCTCCGGGATACCGGGGACCCGACACGATGTCCAAGTTTCAATGACAACGGCCGGAGGAGGTCACTCCTTCGGCCATTCCGCCGTCTTTTCCAGTTTCTTTCCCATCACGGAGATGTCGCAGACGTAGACGTTCTCCGGACAGTCGAGGTCGTCCAGGCATCCGACCCAGTAGACCACGAGCCCCGGACCGAACAGCTTGGTGTACGGGACCAGCTGCTTCCTGGCGTTGAACCTGAACTCCGTGTTGTCCCCGAACGACGCCTTGCTCTCGACCCAGTAGATCTCCTTGCCCTCGTAGATCACGGGATGGTCGAGCAGGCAGTCCGGGGTCTTGGTGAACTCGGTCCCGCGGAGGTCGTCCTCCGTGCGGTACGTTATACCCTGGCCGTCGAGCCACTGGTGGGCGAGGTCCTCCCCCCATATCCCACGCTCTTTCTGGCGGTCGTTGGCCTCGGGGGAGTAGACGATGTCGTTCCTCACGGCCTCGCGGACCTCGTCCGCGGTCTCGTCGCTCTCGAGCAGGGTAGGGTCGCGGACATAGGACCAGAACTCCTTCTTGGTCGCCCCGTCCTCCAGGAAGATGAACATGGCGGTCAGGAGAGGGGGGAAGCGGTTCTTCTCCGCCAGCTCCATGATCGATCTGCCCTTCTTCCATTCCTTGAGCATCTTGCTCGCGTTGTTCTTCACCATGTAGAAGCGCTTCTTCACCTCGCGGGTCGTCTTCTGGGTGAACAGGCTGTCCAACATGCGGGCGTCATAGTCGGAGGAAAGTCTCTCGACGTCCGCCGGTGTGCGGAGGTCGTTGTACAGCTGTTTGTATTCCTCGTACTTCATTTGATCACTGTTTCAATCTTAGGCAAAGGTCTTCGACGGCCGCGAGAACGACGTCCCTGACCATGTTGGTCGGCGGACAGTAGGCGTTCTCCGAGTCGACCATGAACGTCTCTGCGGTCTTCCCGTCTATTATCGCAGACGTGAGCCAGTTGATGCGGCCCGTGGCATCCTCGCCGGCGACGATCTGGGCCCCGATCAGGCGGTGGCTCGTCCTGTCCGCAAGGACCTTGACGACCAGCCTCTTCCCGCCGGGATAGTATCTGGCACGTGTGAGTCCCTCGGCCTTCCCGCATACGACGTCTATGCCGTACCAGGATGCAAGCCCCAGGGACATCCCCGTCCCTGCGATCTGCAGGTCGCCGATCATGCTCACCCATGGGCTCGCCACGGGTCCGAACTCCTTCTTCTCGCCTTTGGCGGCATTGTTCCCTGCCACAAGTCCTTCCTTGACCGCAGTGGATCCGAGCTGACTCATGGTCGCTCCGGGCATAACTGCGGACTGACACTGGACCAGGTCCCCGGCGACGAAGATGTCCGGGACCAGGCGGCCCCTCCTGTATGCGTTCATCGTCGGGGCCGCGATGACCGCGTTCAGCTGTCCGATGTCGAGCCCGAGCATCTTGGGTATGTCGAGATTGGCGCGGACGCCCGTAGCGAAGATCATGACGTCGCAGGGGTAGTCCTCTCCCGCGGCCGTGACGAACTCGACCTTCCCATCGCCCTTGACGGCCTGGATGGGCGCCTTCATGACGAACTTGATTCCTTTCGCTTCGAGCTCCTGCTGGATCATGTCTGCCATGTCCTTGTCCGCGATGCGGGGTATGACCTGGTCCATCATCTCGATGATCGTGACGTCCTTCCCCATGTCCCTCAGGGCAACGGCCAGTTCGAGGCCGATGACGCCGGCCCCACCGATCACGACGTTGGTGGAACCCTCCAAAGCCTTCTGGATGTTCTTCCCGTCCCTGACGGTCCTCACGACGAACACGTTGTCAAGGTCCTTGCCTTCGACAGGGGGGATGAACACGGTCCCGCCGGTGGCGATCACGAGCGAATCGTAGGGGTAGGTCACTCCTGCGGCCACGACCTCCTTCTTGTCCCCGTCAACCGTCTCGACCCTCGTCCTGATGATGACGTCTATGTCGCGGTTCTCCTTGTAGAACGCGGCATCATGCATGACGATATCGTCCCATCCCGTTTTCCCCTCGATTCCCCAGGGGATGGCGCAGGGCGAATATGCGATGTCCTCATCCTCGGTGATGACAGTGATCTTGGCATCCCTGGATGCCTTTCTCGCGGCGGATGCAGCGGACATTCCTGCGGCCCCCGATCCGATGACGACAATGTTCATGGACATATGTATCTGACACCCGCATGTGTGCGAGCATAAAGAGGTTTTTCTGTCGATGGGGGCCAAGGCCCATGTCGAGGTCGACCATCTGGCACATTGTTCCGTGGAACATATGCAGGCAAACCAATTTTAATGTGGTCTGGGATGCCTATCCGATGAAGGAGAAAAGGTCACCCTCTCAACTGGAGGCCTCCTGGAAGGAGACCGACATGGCCGGAGGCCAGAAGGTCGACGCCATGGTCATGATCATGCGTACCAACGGATGTTGCTGGGTCAGGGAAGGGGGTTGTACGATGTGCGGCTACAGGGAGGCATCCCTCGGTGGGGTCACCGAGGACGATCTGCTGAAGCAGCTGGATCAGGCCCTCTCCCGCTACAGGGACGAGCCCTTCGTCAAGATCTACACCTCCGGCAGCTTCCTGGACGATAACGAGGTCCCTCCGTCCGTTAGGGCGAAGATATTCGAGGCGTTCAAGGGATGTCAGCGCATCCTCTTCGAGAGCCGCCCGGAGTTTATCACCGACGAGTCCCTGGCCGACGTTCCCGCCAACGTGACCGTCGCACTGGGCCTGGAGAGCTCCGACCCGCAGGTCCTGGAGACGGCGGTCCACAAGGGTTTCACACCCGACGACATACTCCGTGCGGGGACGCTGTTGAAGTCCAAAGGCCTCGGGGTGAGGACCTATCTGCTCCTCAAGACGCCGTTCATGACGGAACGCATGGCGATAGAGGATGCGGTCCGTTCCGCAAGGTTCGCGGATCAGTTCTCGGATGAGATCTCCGTCAACCCCCTCAACGTCCAGAGAGGCACGTACGTCGAGAGGCTGTGGAAGCGCGGGGACTTCAGGTCCCCTTGGATATGGTCCCTCATAGAGGTGTTCAGAAGACTGTCTGGCACTGTCGATGCCAGGGTCATGTCGTCCCCTTCCGGGGGCGGGGCATCCAGGGGCGTCCACAACTGTGGCGAGTGCGACAAGGCGGCACTCGATGCGGTGGAGAGATTCAGCTACACGCAGGACCCTGCGGATCTGGATGTGAAGTGCGAGTGCCAGGCTAAGTGGAGGGCGTATCTCGAGTCAGAGGCCATCCTGGGGACTCCCGCGGATCTCGACAGGGGCCTTGAAAACGATTTGGCACTCAGGATGTGACACAATGGAGTACGACATCAAGAAGGGATGGTTCAAGAACATCGAGGGAGACCTGCTCAAGGCCATGATGGCCGACGTGTTCGGAAACGTGGAGCAGGACGGGGATTCCCTCGTGTCAAGCTACGGGGTACTCGAGAGGATCGAGGTCAAGGTTCTCGCCAAGGACAAGCTGGACATAACGACCGTCAACAAGTGCGGGTGCGAGGCCGACGACGCGGCCATCCTCGACAGCAAGAGGCGTCTCAACGAGTTCGCCGAGAAGGCGACGGGATTCGATGCCAAGGCCCGCATGAAGAGGGCGCAGAAGAAGGCCAAGGAAGGCAAGCTCTGAGCCCTTCCCCCAAACCTCTTCCCCTTTCTCTTACCTTATAAAGGAAGGCGGGCATAGGGTTAAATATAACACCCTTATACACACGCCTTAGATTGGACATAATAGTGTTCGACCAGACGCATCGGGCAATGCAGAAGCACCCCACGGCTGTCCTATATCCTTCGGGTTCTTGGGACGCATATGGCGTCACGGTCGGAGCATTAGACGTTGTTCGTCTGATAGCGCGAGGTTAGCGAAGATACCCTCGCAGGCAGGTTAAAACATGCCGCAAAGGAGACGTCCTAAGAGAGGATCCAGGGCATACGGCCCTAGGAAGAGAGCGCAGTCGCAGACGCCGAGGCTGGATTCTTGGCCCGAGATCAGCGGAGCCCCTAAGATTCAGGGATTCGCCGGATACAAGGCCGGAATGACCCACGCATTCGTCGTTGACAAGCGCGCAAAGAGCACCACCTCCGGAATGGAGGTTCAGGTGCCCGTGACGGTTGTCGAAGTGCCGCCCATGAAAGTGGCCGCCGTCAGGTTTTATGAGAGCAGCGTGATGGGCCTGAAAACGGCCGGAGAGGTCTGGGCAAAGGATCTGGACCCCCTCCTTGAGAAGCGCCTGAGCGTTCCCAAGAATCACGATGAGAGCACGTTCGCCAAGTACGATGGCCTCGACATCGAGGACGTCCGCGTTCTGGCATACACCCAGCCCAAGATGGTCTCCGGAGTCCCCAAGAAGGTCCCCGACCTCATGGAGCTCAGGATCGCCGGCGGAACCATCGACGAGCGTGTCGAGTACGCAAAGAAGGTCCTCGGGACCGAGGTGGGATTCACCGACTTCGTCAGCGAGGGAGCCCTCACCGACGTCATCGCAGTGACCAAGGGGAAGGGATTCCAGGGAGTCACCAAGCGCTGGGGAGTCAAGCTCCTGTCCCACAGGAACAGCAAGCACCGCCGCGGAATCGGTAACCTGGGACCCAAGAGACCCGGATATGTAAGGTCCACCGTTCCCGGATCCGGTCAGATGGGATACCACCAGAGGACCGAGTTCAACAAGAAGATCGTCAAGGTCGGAACCGAGGGTTCCGAGGTCACTCCCAAGGGTGGCTTCCTGAACTACGGAGAGGTCAGGGGCGCTTACGTCCTCGTCTACGGCTCCGTTCCCGGACCTACCAAGAGACTCATCAGATTCAGGGACGCCACCAGGATGCCCAAGAAGGCCGACAACGACGCAGTCGATGTCACCTATGTGTCCACCGAGTCCAAGCAGGGGGCATGAAGATGCAGACAAATGTCTATTCGGTTTCCGGAGGAGTCGCAGGCACCGTGGATGTTCCCGCGGCGTTCGAGACCCCCTACAGGCCCGATATAATCAAGAAAGCAGTATTGGCCGCAGCGGCCAACGCCAGGCAGCCTTACGGTCCCGGCGCCCGCGCAGGTATGAGGCACTCCGTCAGCACCTGGGGAAAGGGTAGGGGAACCGCCCGTGTCCAGCGTGTCCACGACGGCAGGATGGCCACCGAGTCTCCCAACAACGTCACCGGAAGGAGGGCTCACCCCCCCGTGCCCGAGAGGAAGTGGGAGCAGAAGGTCAACAAGAAGGAGCTCAGGATCGCCCGCCAGTCCGCACTCGCCGCAACGGCTTGCGCAGAGTGCGTCAAGGCCCGCGGTCACCAGTTCGATGATTCCGTTTCCTTCCCCATCGTGGTCGAGGATGCGATCGCCGACATGAAGGCGACCTCTGAGATCGTCGAGGTCTTCGAGAAGATCGGAATCGGATACGATCTCGAGCGTGCGAAGGACGGACGCAAGATCCGCGCCGGAAAGGGAAAGATGAGGAACAGGAGGTACAGAACCCCCGTGTCCGTTCTGATCGTCGTCAGCGACGCAGAGAGGAACGCACCCATCTTCAAGAGCGCATCCAACCTCCCCGGAGTCACCGTTGAGGAGGTCAAGACCCTGAACACCAGCATCCTCGCCCCCGGCGGAGACGCGGGAAGGCTCACGGTCTACACCAAGTCCGCCATCGACGCAATAGGAGGCTGGACCCAATGAAGCAGAACGACGTTCTCATCAGACCGTACGTCACAGAGAAGGCCATGAACCACATGTCGGGGACCCCGACCCAGGCCTTCAAGGACGGCAACAAGATCGAGTTCATCGTCCACAGGGATGCTGACAAGAGCCAGATCAAGACCGTCTTCGAGGAGCGCTTCGAGGTCAAGGTCGAGAAGGTCTGGGTAAGAATCCAGAAAGACGGGAAGCACGCCATCATCAAGCTGGCGGAGGGTTACTCCGCTGAGGATGTCGGTGCCCGTGTAGGAGTCTTCTGAAGGTGAGTGAACATGGGAAAGAGATTGATTTCTCAGAGGCGCGGCCGCGGAACTTCGCTGTACCGCTCGCCCAGCCACAGGCACGTCGACGACGTGAGGCTCCCCGCCATGTCCGAGGGCTCCGCCGTCATCAAGGACCTGATCCAGGCTCCCGGAAGGACCTGCCCCCTGGCAGTCCTCGACCTCAATGGCAGGACTGACTACCAGCTCGCAGTCGAGGGAACCAAGGTCGGCCAGACCATCACCATCGGCGGCAAGGCCGTCGTTGCCGGTAACATCACGCAGCTCATGAACATCCCCGAGGGTACCCTCGTCCACAACGTCGAGGCCAGGCCCGGAGACGGAGGGAAGTTCGTGAAGACCGCCGGTTCCTACGGAACCATCGTCTCCAGGGGAGAGAAGGTCGTCGTCCAGATGCCTTCTGGAACCCTGAAGGAGTTCAGCCCCGACTGCCGCGCCGCCATCGGCGTGATCGCAGGAGGAGGAAGGGGAGACAAGCCCCTCGCCAAGGCCGGTAAGAACGTTCACACTCTCAGGTCCAGGTCCACAGCGCCCTTCAAGACCAAGGGAGTCGCAATGAACCCCGTAGACCACCCCCACGGCGGTGGAAGCCACGCCCACGTCGGTGGACCCAACTGTCAGAAGAGGACCGCATCGCCCGGTCAGAAGGTAGGATTCCTGCCTCCTAAGAAAAAGGTAAAGAAGTGATATCATGGCAAAGAAGATCATCGCAGGATCGGCGAAGGCCTCCAGGAGAAAGTCCAGGAAGAAGGCATCGGCGATACAGGCGAGGAGGAAGAAGGAGTTCCTGTACCGCGGGTACAACATGGAGCAGCTCCTCGCCATGCCGTTCGATGAGTTCCTCACCCTGTTGCCCTCTAGGGCCAGGAGGACTTACCTCAAGGGCCTGAACTACGAGCAGCAGCTCGTGTTCGACAAGCTGATGACCGCAGAGGATGTCGTCAGGACACACCGCAAGGACCTGCCCATCATCCCCCAGTTCGTCGGAAAGACCGTGAGCATCTACAACGGCAAAGAGTTCAAAGACATCGAGATCAAGCCCGAGATGATCGGATGCTTCCTCGGAGAGTTCGTAATGACCAGGAAGCCTCCTGTGCACTCCGGACCTGGTGTCGGAGCGACTAGGTCGTCCAAGTTCATGCCGCTGAAGTGAGGTGCTGATCATGGTTTCAGGATACACAGCAATCGCAGATGCAGACACGACCGCAAAGGCACTCGGAAGGGAGATGCCCGTCTCCCCCAAGTTCGCCCGCGAGGTCGCAGGAATGATCCGCGGCATGAAGGTCGAGACCGCCAGGCAGGCCCTGGAGGACGTCATCGACAAGAAGAGGGCCGTTCCCCTCAAGAGGTACAACAAGCGTGTTTCGCACAAGCCCGGAGTGGGTCCCGGAAGGTACCCCGTCAAGGCAGCGAAGGCGATCCTCGGAGTCCTGAACTCCGCCGTCTCCAACGCCGAGTACAAGGGACTGAACGTCGACAACATGGCCATCGCGACCATCTCCGTCGCTAGGGGACGCGTCATCCCCGGGCACATGCCCAGGGCACACGGACGCGCCACCCAGTGGAACCAGGAGACCGTCAACCTCGAGATCATCATCGAGGAGGTGGAGTGAAATGGCAGCAGAGAGAAAATTCGTAGCTGAGAACATTCGCAGGGTCCTCCTCAAGGAGTACCTGATGAAAGAGGTCAGCCGCGCCGGGTTCGGCGGACTCGATGTCCAGAGGACCCCCATGGGAACCCGTGTCATCCTCACCACCGAGAGGCCCGGACTCGTCATCGGACGCCGCGGACAGACCATCAAGAACCTGACCACGGTCATCGAGGACCGCTTCGGGTTCGAGAACCCCCAGATCGAGGTCCAGGAGGTCGAGAACGCCTCCCTGAACGCACAGATCATGGCCGAGAAGCTCGCCTTCTCCCTCGAGAGGGGATGGCACTTCCGCAGGGCCGGACACTCCACGGTCCGCAGGATCATGGACGCCGGTGCACGCGGATGCCACATCATCGTGGCAGGAAAGCTGACCGGACAGAGGCACAGGACCGAGAAGTTCAAGGACGGATCCATCAAGTTCTGCGGAGAGCCCAAGGCCCAGTTCATGGACCACGGATACGCAGTCGCAAAGCTGAAGATGGGTGTCATCGGAGTCACCGTCGAGATCATGGACAAGGAGTCCAAGCTCCCGGCAGACATCAACGTCCTCAACAAGACCGAGGCGGCAGCAGTCCTTCCCGACCTGTTCGCCGCACCCGCAGCAGCCCCCGTGGAGGAGGCCGAGGCAGTCCAGGAGGCGCAGTGATGGCTTCCCTCAAGACCGCCGATATCAGGAACATGAGCGTCGAGGAGCGCAACCAGAAGCTGAAGGAGCTCCGCGACGAGCTGATGCACGAGAGGGGAGTCTCCGCCATGGGCGGTGCCCCCTCCAGCCCCGGCGCCATCCGCGCCCTCAGGCTGAACATCGCACGGATCCTCACCGTTCAGAAGGAGGAGGAAAAGATCTGATGGCCGAAATCTGCCCAGTATGTGGATTGCCTAAGGAGCTGTGCATGTGCGAGGAGATTGCACGTGAGCAGCAGACCGTAAGAATCTCGATCGACAGCCGCAGATACGGCAAGACCGTCACCGTGATCGACGGTATCGATGAGAATGACATCGATATCAACGATCTCGCAAAGAAGCTGAAGAACAGATGCGCCGCCGGCGGAACCTGCAAAGACGGGCGCATCGAACTCCAGGGCGATCACAAGAAGAAAGTGAAAGCCGTCCTGGAGGAGATGGGATTCCGCACAGAGGTCAGATGAGAGACAACCACTTCGTGAGGACCGAGCTCATTGGATTGGACGTGGAAGTGCTGTCAGCGCCATACTCCGGCATAGCCGGCAAGGTGGTCGACGAGACGAAGAACACGTTCACCATCGAATCGGCCGGAACTGAGAGAATGGTACCCAAACCAGGCAATGAGTTCAGGTTCACTCACGAGGGCAGGACGTTCGACATCAGAGGATCAGAAATAACCCACCGACCAGAGGACAGAATCAAGAAGGTTAGGTGAATAATGATGACAGCAGAGATCAGGAACATCGGAATCGAGGTCGCGCCCCCCAAAATGGAGTGCGACGATCCCAACTGCCCCTTCCACGGGACCCTTCCCGTGAGGGGACAGATCATCGATGGCGTCGTGTCCACGGTCAAGATGAACAAGACCGTCGTCGTCGAGCGCCAGTACATGAAGTACACGCACAAGTACGAGAGGTACGAGAAGAGGAGCAACAGGTACTCCGCTCACTGCCCCAGCTGCCTCGGCATCAAGCCCGGGGACAGGGTCAGGATCGCCGAGTGCCGTCCCATCTCCAAGACCGTCGCATTCGTAGTGATCGAGAAGGTGGAGTGAATGAAGGGAATCGCTGGAAACCAGACCAGGGGACTTCAGAACGGCTCCAGGCTCACGGTCATCGACAACACGGGTGCCAAAGAGATCGAGATCATCACCGTCCCTGGCTACCACGGCGTCGCCAGGAGGGTCCCCTCCGCGGGCGTCGGTGACCTCGTCATCGCATCCGTCAAGAAAGGAACTCCCGCAATGAGGAGGCAGATCGTCTTCGCGGTCATCGTCCGTCAGAGGCGCCCCATGAGGAGGCCCGATGGAACGATCGTCTATTTCGAGGACAACGCCGCCGTCATCACCACTGAGACGGGAGAGACCAAAGGGACCGATATCAAAGGCCCCGTCGCAAGGGAGGCCGCCGAGAGGTGGCCCCGTGTGTCCGCTACCGCGAACACAATCGTGTGAGGTGTGAGGAATGGCAGCAAGCAGCAAAGCAAGGGTTCAGAGGAAGAACCAGGCCAACGCCTCCGCGCACGTCAAGAGGAAGATGCTCTCCGCCCACCTCAGCGCCGAGCTCCGTGCCAAGTACGGGGTCCGCAGTGCCAGGGTGTGCAAGGGAGACACCGTCATCGTCGTCCGCGGCAACCAGGACATCAAAAACATCGAGGGAAAGGTTCTGAACGTCTACACCAAGACCGGCCGCGTGGCCATCGACGGTGTCACGATCAACCAGGCCGACGGCACCGCCGCCGAGCGCCCCATCCACGCATCCAACCTCGTGATCACCAAGCTGAACACTGAGGACCAGTGGAGGATGGACGCCCTCTCCAAGAAATCCAAGGAGGCATCCGAATGAGCGACCACATGAAGAGGCTCGCAGCGCCTAGGACGTGGCCCCTGAAGAGGAAGGCCAGCGTCTTCATCGCCAAGCAGACCGCAGGAGCGCATTCCATCGAGGAGTCCATGGCCGCCGTCACCGTCCTCAGGGACATGATGTGCATCTGTGACACCGCCAGGGAGGCAAAGAGGATCATCGGGAACAGGGAGCTGTTCGTCGACGGGAAGCCCGTCAAGAACCCCAAGATGCCCGTCGGATTCATGGACGTCATCTCCGTCCCCAAGATGGACCTGGCATTCCGCATGCTCCTGACCGACAAGGGAAAGCTCACCCTGGTCCCCGTCGACAAGGACGAGGCCGCATGGGAGCTTTGCAGGATCGAGGACAAGACCGTCGTCAAGGGCGGCAAGTTCCAGCTCAACCTCAGCGGCGGAAGGAACGTGGTCCTCGACAAGAACGACTACAAGTGCGGAGACTCCCTCAAGATCGCATTCGACGGACAGAAGGTCCTGGACCACTACCCCATGGCCGAGAACGCCGTCGTCTTCATCAAAGAGGGTTCCCAGGCCGGATCCATCAAGACCGTGAAGGCCGTCGAGGTCGTCAAGGGCCCTGCAGCGAACACCGTCGTCTTCACCGACGGCACCGAGACCGTCGCGAGGAACTGCTTCGTCATCGGCGGAAGCACCCCCGTCATCAAGCTCCCGGAGGTCTCCGAATGAGCGATGTCATGAGGCAGGTCTCTGTCGAGAAGGTCGTCGTCAACATCGGTGTCGGCGAGGCCGGAGAGAGGCTCGTCAAGGCGGAGAAGGTTCTCGAGATGGTCACCGGGCAGAAGCCCGTCGAGACGATCTCCAAGACCGTCAACAGGGATCTCGGGATCCGTGTGGGCATGCCCCTCGGATGCAAGGTCACCCTCCGCGGAGAGGCAGCAGAGGAGTTCATCTCCAAGGCTCTCACCATCAGGGAGATGCGCGTCCCCATATACTCCTTCGACAAGGAGGGCAACATGTCCTTCGGAATCTCCGATTACACGGACTTCGAGGGAATGAAATACGATCCCGAGATCGGAATCTTCGGAATGGACGTCAGCGTCGTCCTGAAGAGGCCCGGGAAGAGGATCGCGGTCAGGCCCCTCCTCAAGAGGAAGGTCCCCGCGAGCCACCGCGTCGACCGTAACGAGGCGATCCAGTTCATGAAAGACAAATTCCAGGTTCAGGTGATTGAATGAAGCCGAAGAAGCAGTTCGGAAGGTCTGTCGGCTGCACCCGCTGCGGACGCAGGAGGGGAATCATCAGGAAGTACGGCATGCATCTCTGCCGCCAGTGCTTCAGGGACATGGCTCCCGAGCTGGGATTCAAGAAGTATTCGTGAGGTGTTCCAGATGCAGAGCGATCCACTCAACGACGCAATGTGCGTCATCAAGAATGCAGCACTCAACGGTAAATCCGAGTGCATGATACAGCCTTCATCCAAGCTCATCGGGCGCGTACTCAAGGTCATGCAGGACCGCGGATACGTCTCCCAGTTCGAGTACATCGAGGATGGCAAAGCGGGCAAGTTCCGCGTCATGCTCGGTGGAGCAATAAACAACTGCGGCGTGATCAAGCCCAGGTACTCCGTCAAACTGGCGGATGTCGAGAAGTACGAGGCGAGGTTCCTTCCCGCTCAGGACTTCGGACTCCTGATCATGTCAACAACCGCAGGAGTCATCACCCAGGACCGCGCCAAAGAGCTCGGGATCGGGGGAAAGCTCCTTGCTTACGTGTACTGAGGAATAAGAATGACAATCGCAGGGAAAATCGAAAGCACTATCGCTATACCCAGCGGCGTGACGGTGTCCCAGGACGCAAGCGTCCTGACCGTCAAAGGGCCCAAGGGAGAACTTAGCAGAAACTTCGCGCACCCTGGAATCGACGTGGCCGTGGTCGGGGAAGAGGTCAGCGTAAGCTGCGAGTATCCCAGGATCAAGGACAAGGCTATGGTCGGTACCTATGTCGCGCATGTAAGGAACATGATCCACGGCGTGACCGAGGGATACACCTACCACCTCAAGATCGTCTTCTCCCACTTCCCCATGAAGGTGACAGTGAAGGGAGACCGCGTCGAGATCAACAACTACATGGGAGGCCACGCCCCCCGCTACGCCAACATCGTCAGGGGTTGCACCGTCAAGGTCAACGGCCAGGATGTTACCGTAGACGGAATCGACATCGAGGCTTGCGGCCAGACCGCCGCCAACCTCGAAAGGGCGACGTCCAGGCTGGGCTTCGACAAGAGAACGTTCCAGGACGGAATCTACATCGTCCAGAAGTCCCACAAGGTGAAAGAATGACAGTCAAGAATCTTACCGATCTGAAGGGCCTCAACGAGAAGAACGTCGAGGAGCTCGCCGGTATCGGCATCAGCAATGTGGCCGAGCTCAAGGAGGCCATCAATGATGACGAGAGGCTCAAGACCGTCATCAAGACCTGTTCCGGAGTCGGACCCAAGACAGTCAGCGTCTGGAAGGATGCCCTCGAGGGATCCGAGGATGCCGCGGCGAAGGCCGACGAGACCGAGGAGAAGACCGAGGTCGTCGAGGCAGCCGAGGGAGCATACGTCGTCAAGCTCAAGCCCGAGCTCAGCGACGAGACCGCAGACGCACTCGCGAAGAGGGCCATGATCTCCGGAAGGAGGCCCGCGTTCAAGAGGCAGGAGTGGTTCAGATACTCCAAGCTCGGAGAGATGTGGAGGAAGCCCAAGGGAATCCACTCGAAGATGAAGAGGGGCCTCAAGAGGCGTCCCCCCATGGTCGAGGTCGGATACCGCGGACCCGCTGACGTAAGGGGACTTCACCCCTCCGGATTCGAGGAGGTCCTCGTCTACAACGTCGACGGTCTCGAGGCCATCGATCCCAAGAAGCAGGCGGTCCGTATCGGCGGAACCGTCGGAACCAAGAAGAGAATGGCCATCGAGGACAGGGCCGACGAGCTCGGAATCAGGGTCCTCAACAGGATGGTGTGAGTATGGCCGATCTTAGCAACCAGAGAAGGATGGCAGCAGAGGTCCTCAAGTGCGGACAGAACAGGGTCTGGATGAATCCCGACCGCCTCGACGAGGTCGAGGACTGCATCACCCGCGCGGACATCCGCACCGCCATCGCATCCGGTCTCATCAAGGCGAAGCCGAAGAACGGCACGTCCAAGGCCAGGATAAGGTACGCGGCCGGCCAGAAGGCCAGCGGAAAGAGGAAGGGTCCCGGATCCAGGAAGGGAACCGCCAATGCACGCGTCCGCGACAAAGAGCGCTGGATGGCGACCATCAGGCCCATCCGTGCCGAGCTGAAGGCTCTCAGGGCCGACGGCGAGATCACCCCCGCAGTATACAGGCTGTACTACAGGAAGGCCAAGGGAGGAGTATTCAAGTCCCGCAGGCACCTCAAGCAGCACATGATCGCCGCGGGTCACCTCAAGGAGGAGGAGAACTGATGGCAAACGGTCCTAGATACAACGTGGCCTTCCGCAGGAGGAGAGAGGAGCGCACCAACTACTACGCCCGCAAGAAGCTGCTCTCGAGCCACGAGGCAAGGGCGATCGTCAGGAGGTCCAACAAGAACATCACCATTCAGTTCGCCGAGTTCGGAATGGAGGGTGACAGGGTCCTCTCGACAGCGAGCACCAGGGAGCTGGCCGGCATGGGCTGGACCAGGTCCTGCTCTTCGATCCCCGCGGCGTACCTCGTCGGGTACCTCGCAGGGAAGAGGGCCCTCGCAGCCGGAATCGAGTACGCTGTGCTCGATATCGGAATGCAGAAGGTCCAGCACGGCGGAGTTCTCTTCGCCACCGTCGCCGGAATGTGCGATGCAGGACTGGAGGTCCCCCACGGTGAGGACGTCCTTCCCGATGAGGACAGGATCCTCGGAAAGCACATCGATGAGGCGATCGAGGCCGAGGTTAACGGTCTCAAAGAAAAGATGGAGGCTGAGTAAAATGGCAGACTGGGTTCCCAAAACTAGGCTGGGACAGATGGTCCTCAACGGTGAGATCACCACCATGAGCGACGCCCTGGCCACCAAGCTGCCCCTGCGCGAGCCCGAGATCGTGGACATCCTCCTCCCGGACCTGAAGGACGAGGTCATCGACCTCAACATGGTCCAGAGGATGACCGACTCCGGAAGGAGGGTCAGGTTCGCGGTCACCTGTATCGTCGGAAACGGCGACGGGTTCATCGGAATCGGCAGGGCCAAGGGCAAAGAGGTCGGACCTTCCATCAAGAAGGCGATCGACAACGCCAAGCTGAACATGATCGAGATCAAGAGGGGCTGCGGCTCCTGGCAGTGCGGATGCGGACAGGCACACAGCCTTCCGTTCGAGGTCGTCGGAACTTCCGGTTCCGTTACGGTCACCCTCAAGCCCGCACCCAGGGGAGTGTCCCTCGCCGTGGGAGACGTCGCCAAGAGTCTGCTCACCCTCGCCGGTGTGCAGGACTCCTGGGGATTCGCCCGCGGTAACACCAAGACCAAGGTCAACTACGCCATGGCGACCTTCGACGCACTCAGGATGACCTCCCGCATGAGGATCACCGACGAGCAGGCCAACACCCTGAACATCGTCTCTGGACCTACCGGGGTCAACTACGCCGAGAGCGAGCAGCAGGAGGACTGAAGATGGCATACGCTGTTATCCGTGTACGTGGTATCCCCGATGTCAACAGGGACATCGAGCACACCATGGGACTCCTCGGAATCAACAGGGTCAACCACTGCGTGGTCGTCCCCGAGACCGATTCCATCAAGGGGATGCTCCAGAAGGCCAAGGACTACTGCACCTGGGGAGAGGTCAACCAGGAGACCCTCGCCGCGATGATCCGCGCACGCGGACGCGTCGCCGGCGACGATGCGGTCACCGACGACTACCTCAAGGACAAGTCCGAGTTCGCCACCGTGGAGGACATGGCCAAGGCCATCATCGAGAACGACTACAGGATGAAGGACGTCGAGGGCGCAAAGCCCGTGTTCCGTCTCCACCCGCCCGTGAAGGGATACGAGGGCAACAAGCGCTCGTACCAGAACGGCGGTGCCCTGGGATACAGGGGAGCGGACATCAACGACCTCATCAACAGGATGCTCTGAGGTGTGAGAAATGCCTAGCAGAACCAAGAAGTTCAGGGGTTACAGGACCCACGGCCGCGGTAAGAAATCCGGACGCGGTGCCGGTATCATCGGAGGTCACGGACAGGCCGGACTCGGCAAGACCGGTAAGATCGGTATGCTGAAGTACGACAGGAACCACTTTGGCCGCCACGGCTTCAAGAGGCCCCAGTGCATGGTCGAGGCCAACCGCACCATCAATGTGGGCGAGCTCTCCGAGCAGATCGAGAGGTTCGTCTCCATGGGCTTCGCCAAGAAAGAGGGCGACGCATACTGCGTCAACCTCACCGATGCCGGGATCGACAAGCTTCTGGGCAACGGTAGCATCGATTTCGCTGTCAACGTAACGGTCGCCGAGGCGTCCGAGAAAGCACGCGATAAGATTACCGGTGCCGGAGGCTCTGTGGCCGACGCAGCGGTAGCAGAGTGAGTCAACTGTCGGGAGTGTAGATAGGGATGGAAGAAACACCGAGCCTGTTGTACAAGGTCAAGCCCTTGAGCGACAGGCTTCCCTCCGTCAAACGTCCTGAAGGCCATGTGCACTTCAGGACCAAGATGATGTGGGTGATCGTAATATTGGTCCTTTACTTCGTAATGACCAATGTGTACCTGTACGGCTTGGACCAGTCCGAGTCCTTGGACATATTTGCTCAATATAGGACCATCATGGCAGGAGCTTCCGGTTCTATACTGCAACTCGGCATCGGACCGATCGTCACTGCATCCATCATAATGCAGCTGTTCGTCGGTGCGAAGATCATCAAACTCGATCTCACTAAGCGTGAGGACAAGGCCTGCTACCAGTCCGTCCTCAAGCTGCTCGTAATAGTAATGATCCTGTTCGAGGCGGTGCCCCAGGTATTCGGATACCTGGTGCCCTCCTCGGGCGCGGAGGAACTGCTCGGAGGGGCCGGGGCCAAGATACTGCTGATCGTCCAGCTGTTCGCAGGATCCTATATCCTGTTCATGATGGACGAGGTGGTGTCCAAATGGGGTATCGGCAGTGGAATATCGCTGTTCATCGCAGCCGGTGTAGCGCAAGCCCTGTTCACGGGAGCGCTGAACTGGAATGCGGTGGACATGTCTCAGGCGACGAGCCTGAGCAATCCACCAGCCGGTACCATCCCGATGGCGTTGTACTACGTGTTCAACGCCACTCCCGAGCAGTGGGCCGGCGGATATTACGAACAGGTGTTCCTGAACAATGCGAACCCAGTGATCGCATTGGTCGGGACGTTCGTGATCTTCATGCTGGTCGCCTATCTCGAATCGTCACGTATCGAGCTGCCCCTGTCCCACGGCAACGCCAGGGGAGCCAGGGGTCGCTACCCGATCAAGCTGATGTACGCAAGCAACATCCCGGTCATCCTGATGTCCTCGCTGCTCGCCATCGTCAGCATGGTCACGCTGCTGCTCTACAGCAACGGCGCGCTGAGCCAGATCCCGTTCCTCGGAGGAAACGCAGCTATCGGATACTTCGAAGAGGGATCGACGGCAGCCGCCGGAGGATTGGCATGGTACGTATCGGCCCCGACGGGACTGAACTCGTGGCTCATGCCCATCCTGGATCCGACCATGTACGGGAACGGACACAACGCGATACAGAATCTGGCGCACATGGCCATCTACTTCACGGTGATGGTCATGGGATCGATCATGTTCGCCAAGTTCTGGGTCGAGACCACGAATCTCGGTCCGGAATCCGTCGCGAACCAGATCCAGCGCAGCGGAATGCAGATTCCGGGATTCAGGCGCGACCCACGTGTCCTCAAGAGGGTGCTGGAGAGGTACATCCCCACCATCACCATCATGTCCGGAGCAATGGTCGGAGCGCTGGCAGCGTTCGCCGACATGATCGGAACCACGGGACATGCCAGCGGTACTGGAGTGCTGCTGTGCGTGGGAATCATCATCCATCTGTACGAGGCCATCGGTCGCGAACAGATGATGGAGATGAACCCTGTGATGCGTGGATTCTTCGGTAACGGAGAGTGAAGAAAATGCCCAACCCAGGAAGTCCTCAGAGCATGCAGCAGGTCCAGAGTCAGGCCCCGCCGATGTCGTCCAAGACGATGTTCGGAATGATGGCAGTACTTGTCGTCATGATGGTGGTCATGATGTTCAGGGCCCAGATCGGCAGTGCTCTGGATATAGTCTTCAAGTACATCGCGTTTGACGGGAAGTACCCGGTCCTGACGCTGATAATCGCCGGAGTGATCATGATCACCTTCAGTACGGTTATAAGGAGTCTGATGACCGATCCCATCAAGATGGCAAGGAACCAGCAGATTCAGAGCGACTTCAACAAGGAGTTCCGTCAGGCAAGGATCGAGAACAACTTGTTCAAGATGAAGAAGCTCCAGGAGATGCAGCCCCAAATCATGGCGATGTCCATGGAGGCCAGCACCCAGCAGATGAAGGTCATGCCGATATCCATGATCGTCCTGCTCCCGGTGTATGCCTGGGTATGGTACTTCCTCCTGGTGGGGGACTTCAACGGGGTCACGGGGCAGTACTTCACGGCGGAGAACCCTCCGCTCGCGGACATCCCGTGGTCTCCCGGGTTCGACCTGAATTCCACGATAATGGGATTCTTCCCGTCATGGATCATCATATACACCATGGTGAGCCTGCCTATCGGACAGATTGAGAACAGGCTGATCAGATTCCTCTTCCTCAAGAGGGACCTGAGGAGACTGGACCTCGAAGTCAAGAGGGCTGAGATCGAATGAGAATAACCATCAGCGGTCCCCCAGGATCTGGGAAGACGACCGCCTGCAGCAAGCTGTCCGAGGTCCTCGGTCTCGAGGCTGTCGTCTTCGGACGGATATTCCGTGAGCTTGCTGCCGAGAAACAACTTACCCTTTCCCAGCTCGGCGCCATCGCCGAGCAGGATCCCTCGATCGACAACATGATCGATGATCGCATTCTTCAGATGGCGAGGACGCATCCGGACCTCATACTGGAGTCGCGCCTCTCCGCATACATGCTGACGAGGAACGGCATCGAGGCATTCAAGATCCACATAGACGCGAGTCCCGAGGTCCGTATGAAGAGGGTCGGGCTCCGCGAGGGGGAGACCCTCGAGGAAGCGACGGCCGCTACGATCGACAGGCAACGCTCCGAGGCGAAGCGCTACAAGCAGTGGTATGACATAGACATCAACGACCTCAGCGTGTACGACCTCGTTCTGAACACAGACGATATGGATCCGGATCAGGTGCTGGCTGCCATCCTGGAGGGTCTGGATGCCTGGGATGCTCATTAAGGACGCGAATGCCATCCCCGATAAGTGGGGTAAACGGCCTTCCGACCGTACCCTCGGCGAGTTGCTTGGAGGGGGCATAATCATCCTCGACAAGCCTTCCGGTCCCACTTCCCATCAGGCGACCGCATGGGTCAGGGATGCGCTAGGGATGGACAAGGCAGGGCACGGCGGGACATTGGACCCGTATGTGAGCGGTGTTCTTCCGATAACATTGGGCAAGGCAGTCCGCCTCACGGACATCGTGCTCTCCTCCGACAAGGAGTACATATGCCTGATGCGCCTGCATGCGGACCGTCCCGAAGAGAGGATACGTGAGGTCCTCTCCCGCTTCGTCGGACGGATCTATCAGCTTCCTCCGGTGCGTTCGGCCGTCAAGAGACAGCTCCGTATCCGTACCATCCGTGATCTGGAGGTCCTGCAGGTCTCCGGTCGCGACGTGCTCTTCAGGGTCCATTGCGACGCTGGCACTTATGTGCGCACGCTGTGTGTGGACGTGGGCGACGTCCTGGGATGCGGTGCCAGCATGACCGAGCTCCGCCGTTCCCGTTCCGGGAAGATGACCGAGGCACGCGCGTACACCCTGCAGGAGATAAGGGATGCGTACGTCTTCTGGCAGCAGTACGGTCACGGCGAGATCCTCAGGGACATGATAACGCCTATGGAGGCCCTGGTAGAACCTCTCCCCAAGGTGGTGGTCAAGGCGACCGCCGTAGATGCGATCTGTCATGGTGCGGACCTTTCCGTCAGAGGGGTCCACATGTTGGACGACGGCATAAGGAAGAATGCGCTGGTGGCCATGATGACAGCTCGCGGCGAGCTCATAGGGCTCGGGAAGATGGGTATGTCATCCGAGAAGCTCATGCTCGCCAAGTCCGGTGTCGCGGTGAACACCACTAGGGTGCTCATGGACCCGGGCCATTATCCCAGGATGTGGAGGTATTCGTCGGACCTCGACCTTCCTGACGGGGAACCCGACTTTGTCAGTTGATATATAATCTGACAGCGGTATCCGGTCGAAGGTGATGGGATGGCGTTGTTCGTCAAGAGGGAGCAGGTCTATGGTCCGGAGACCATGAGGATCGGTGAGTTCGATATCACGGTCGACGGTTGCTATAGAAATGTTATCACGATACCGTTGGAGGTGAAGCCTAAACGCATGCTTCACGTCAAGGTGTCCTCGGACCATCCCATCGATGTCGCCGTCGCCAGGGAAGACCAGTCCGCCGCAGGCCATATGGAGGGGGTGACCGAGGCCACCCTGGGGCCATATGACACGGGGAAGTTCCACAGCATGGGGATATTCCTGGGAATATTCAAGGGTGACAAAGCGACGGTCACCGTAGAGGCCTGGACTGATGCGGAATGACATCCATCCGTAACGCTGGCTCGACGGTCATGAGGCTGGGGGACAGGTCGGCCATGACGGTGTTCGTCACATCGTTCGTCCTGGCATCAGTCATCACGCTGGCTCTGCCTTTCCTGTTGGATCACGTGGCGTTCTACGATTCCGTCGCCGCACTGTGCGCCCCGTTCGTAGCGGTGGCCGTCTGGTGCCTCGTATCGGAGAGGAAGTGGTTCAGGATGGTCATTCCCGCGGTCGTGTCGGTGGCGCTGTGCCTCTGGGACTGGAGGATAGGTGCGATATCCGTGATGGTCACCCTCGGCTCGACCGGGATCTCCTACCTCACGGGATTGCTCCAGAGGAGGCTGTTCCTGGGAGCATTGGACTGTGTGGAGCATTGCAACGTCCGTGACAGGACGTTCGCCGACCATCTGATAGCGTTCCTCTTCAACATCCCTCCGGACCTGGACACCAGGGACCTCAGGATCAACGGCGCTGTGCACAGGGAGAGTCTCAGATGGACATCCATGGTCGATATACTGATACCTGCGATGGTACCGATGCTCTTCCTCTGGATGTTCGCCGCTGTCGGCTTCGGGTCCAGTCATGGTATGGCGGATGTGGCCATGCCCGTGACGATAGCGGTGATGTACATACTCGTGTTCACGCTACCATGGTCGATATTCAGGACGCTGGACGTCAGGGTCAAAGAATCCGGATCGGTATTCCGTGTGTACGACGGTCTCATCGGCACGTTCTCGAGGATGATCGTTCCCGCGGTCATAGGGCTCGGGATAGTGCTGTTCGCGGCGGAGCCAGGATGGGGGTCGGTGGTCCTGATGGCCATCTCGGCGCTGTTCTGCATCGTCCTCATGGTCCTGTCGATGGTCGCGTACATGATGGATCAGGAGGCGGACCTCGTCGAAGTCCTCGCGGAACACTGGTACGAGGATCATCCCGTGGACTTCTACTGCGGATTCGACGGGAAGGACGGGAAGCATCCTCTGGATGACGGGGTCCCGGGAACACCCAGGCGCCCCGCAGATGAGTGTTTCCCGACTCAGAAGTAAAACATCTGGTTCTGCTGTGTCGAATTGGCCTTTCCCGGGTCGTCGAGGGCCTTGATGATGGGCTTGAACACCGCTCCAGAGGACATCCCGGGCGTCTTGTTCAGTCCTATGATCTCGGGCTCCTCCCAGTTGGTGATGATGACCTGGTACTTCTGGCGGACACCCTCCACCTCTACGCAGGGCTCGGCCTCCACGGTCCTCTTCAGGATGTCCAGCGTGATGTCGCACATCATCTGGATCTGTTCGGGAGTGACGTCGTCGGGAACGCGTATGAAGAACGTGTGCTCCTCCGTGGTGCCGTTCAGCAGGTATGTGACCTCGGACCGGTCGAGCTGTTCGGTGAACGCTTTCTCATCATCGGTCGCCAGTTCGCCCATGCGCGACTTGAACGTCTGGGGAATGTCGATGTAGAGGGCATCCTTGCCCAGTATCTTGAACATGCCCCCTGAATCGGCTTCGGATTCAAATACGTGTGCCGTCGGACCATACGGCCCCAATCCCTGCGCGTGGGACCAGATGGGTTTAAGACGCATGCGCGTATCACGCGGACGGGAATATTCGATGCCAGGAGACTTCAAGGTCACACCATGGGAGGTCACGGGAGACATAGACTACGATCTGCTGATGAAGCAGTTCGGGACGCTTCCGATAGATCAGGATCTACTGGACAGGCTGTCCGGATACGGGGATCTCCATCCGATGCTCAGGCGCGGCATATTCTACACCCACAGGGACCTGAAATGGATCCTGGACGAGTACGACAAGGGCAACCGCTTCACCATATACACGGGAAGGGGCCCTTCCGGGAACACGCACCTCGGCCATCTGATGCCCTGGATCTTCAACAAATGGATGCAGGACACGTTCGGATGCGACATGCTCTTCCAGATGACCGATGACGAGAAGTTCCTGTTCAAGGACCTGTCCCTCGAGGAGACTGGGAAGATGGCGTACGAGAACGCCCTCGACTTCGTCGCGCTCGGTTTCGATCCCAAGAGGACGAAGATCATCGTCGACACGAAGAACGTGGGCCGGATGTACCCCATAGCGCTAGAGGTCGCCAAGAGGACGACCTTCTCCACGGCGAAGGCGGTCTTCGGATTCGACAATTCCACGAACATCGGGTCCATATTCTACACGACCATGCAGTCCGTGCCAGCGTTCCTCCCCACGGTGGACGCAGGCAGGCAGGTGCCGGTCATCATCCCGTGCGGCATAGATCAGGACCCGCACTTCAGGGTCACCAGGGATGCCGCCCCCCATCTGGGGTATCCCAAGCCGTCGCTGATCTTCTGCAAGATGTTCCCCGGACTCAACGGAGGGGACAAGATGTCGTCGTCCGACGAGAACGCCACGATCTACACCACCGATTCCGCCAAGGCGGTCAAGAAGAAGGTTGGCAGGGCGTTCACCGGCGGGCGCGTCTCCGTGGAGGAGCAGCGTCAGCTCGGAGGGAACCCGGAGGTCTGTGCGGTCTTCAAGTACAATTTCTACCTCTTCGAGCACGACGACTCGAAGCTCAACGAGCTCGCGGACAAGTGTAGGAAGGGGGAGATCCTCTGCGGCGAGTGCAAGATGTGCCTCACCCAGAAGATAAACGTCTTCCTCGAAGAGCATCAGGACCGCCGTGAGAAGGCGAAGGATATCGTAGGCGATATGACATACGATGGGTTCGAATGGTGATTCACATGGACAAGGCACTGCTAGAGGGACTCAGTCACAACGAGAAGAGACTCCTCCTCGCTCTCGGCGAGAGAGGAGGGAAGGCATCCCCTGCGGACCTCGTGTCCGAAGGAGCATTCTCCGTAGAGGTCGAGGCGATGAGCGCCGCATCCTGGTTGGAATCGAAGGGCCTCGTCGGGATCTCCGAGAGGTCGGAGAAGTTCTATGCCCTGGCGGACGCGTCGGTCGTCAGCGAGGGCCTTCCGGAGAGGATCGCCATGACCGTCATCGGAGACAACGGCGGGAGCATGCCCATGGCAGACATGGAGGCGTCCATGCCCGAGGGCATGGGCAAGGTCGCGGTGGGCTGGCTCAAGCGCAAGGCTCTTGCGGACATCGTCACCGCGGACGGGGTCAAGACCATGGTCCTCACCCAGAACGGCAGGGACATGCTCGGTTCCAGGATGTCCGACGAGCTGCTTCTCGCAAGGATGGCCGAATCCCCAGTATCCGAGAGGGATGCCGATGCCAAGGTCATCAAGGACCTGAAGGGTCGCCAGGGCATGATCGTCGAGAAGGTCGTCACGGAGAGGACGATCGCCCTCACCGCGGACGGGACCGAGGCGGCATCATCCGGGATAGAGTTGAAGCCGCAGGTCACCGACATAACGGACCGCATAATCCAGAGCGGGGAATGGAAGGATGCGGAGTTCAGGAGGTACGACATCCAGACGTTCGCACCCACCGTCCATCCGGCCAAGAAGCACATGCTGTCCCGTCTCGGCGCACAGGTCCGCAGACTTTTCACGGACATGGGATTCACGGAGATGAAGTCCGAGTACGTCCAGCCCGCGTTCTGGAACCTGGATGTCCTATTCACGCCGCAGGACCATCCTGCCAGGGACCTTCAGGACACGTTCTATCTGGAGAACCCACCGTCCATACACATCGATGACGAGGCCCTTGTGGCCAAGGTCCGTGCCATACACGAGACCGGGGGCGACACCGGCTCCACCGGATGGGGTGGGGAGTGGTCCAGGGAGAAGGCGGAGATGGCCCTCCTCCGTACGCACAGCACCGTCAGCAGCATCAAGTACATCGCAGAGCACCCGGACTCTCCCAGGAAGGCGTTCTCGATCTCCCGCATCTTCAGGAACGAGAGCATCGATGCCACGCATCTGCCCGAGTTCACCCAGATCGAGGGCATAGTGATCGACGAGAACGGCAACTTCGACATGCTGATCTCCATGATCAGGGAGTTCTACGCCCGCATGGGATTCGACCAGATCCGCATCAGGCCCGCATACTTCCCGTACACCGAACCGTCCCTCGAGTTGGAGGTGTTCTTCAACGGGAAGTGGATGGAGCTCGGAGGGGCAGGCATCTTCAGGCCTGAGGTGGTCGCCCCGTTCGGGATCGATGTGCCCGTCCTCGCCTGGGGATTCGGATACGAGAGGCTTGCGATGCTCAAGTGGAACATCACGGACATCAGGGACCTCTACATCTCCGACCTGGACCATCTGAAGTCCAACCCCTCGCTCTGATCGGCAACCGTCTGGGAAGGCCTTCTTCCAGCAGTTGGCCATCTCTAGCATGCTGTCGGCGCCGACCGTGTCCCCGAGCCCTCTCAGGGCCTCGGAGTGCGTCGACAGCACCTCGTCTATCCTGAACAGGCATCCGGTGCGCTTCATCTCGCTCCTGCACCTGTTCAGGTAGGTTATGGCCTCCTCGTACCTTCCGTTGGCCGCCATGCACTTCCCCAGTGCGGCAGCGGAGTCTATGTCGCCCACGTACGTGTTCAGGGCGGTGTCCAGCGCAACGGCGTTCTGACCCTCCGCCAGGAGGATCTCCGACATCAGGGACTCCCATGCGATCTCCTCCCTCTCGCGGATCCGTCCTAGCTCCGCCTTCGCACTGGTCGTCTCCCCCAACCTGAGGCTCATGCGGGCGGAGATCATCAGCAGGTCGTCCCGGTCGCATTCCTCTGCGATCCGGTCTATGATGTCACGCATCTCCGTGTCCGGGAAGTCCATGAGCATGAACCTGTTGGAGACGATCATCCTGAGGGCCTCCTTCCTCCTGCCTGAACGGTACAGGTGGTACATCCTCTCCTTCGGGTTGTTCACATGGTCCGCGCACCAATCCGCCGCCGCGCTGTGCCACTGCCTGAGGGATTCGGTGTCGGCACGCTGGATGTACCACCTCTTGGTCTCGGGTTTGATGGAAAGGGCCCCCTTGTAGCTGAACGGGACGATCGAAGGGAACGATTCCAGGTCATCCCTGCATACGGGCGTCCGGAGCACCATCAGACATCCTATGAGGGTCCTGTCCTCGAAGGGGAGGTTCCAGAACACGGACGAGGCACAGTAGTTCAGGTTGTTGGGGAGTCCCTCTCCCCCGCCGTTCTCATCGGATTCCTCTATGATCCTCATGATCGTCTCGCATTCATGGATCCCGGCGGGGGTGATGAAGTACACCTTGCGGGCGCCGCCCTGCAACTGGCCGATGACACGGCTCTTCCCGGAATACAGCTTCCTGTCCTGCTCCAGGCGGTTGACGAGGAGGGCCGCATGTGAGCGGGATACCCCGAGGACCTCCGCGACGCCGTCCTGGGTTATCTCCTTGGGCGCCCCAACCTCTATGGATGGGGATATGTGCCGGTACCTGTACAGGTGCAGCAGTGCACGGTTGGAGAGCGTAAGTCTGTTCATGGATGTCTGCTGTTTTTCCGAGAATAAAAGCTGACACCGTTCGGACTAGCAAAGTTAAACACGAGAGGCAACGGGCGTATGCGGCATTTCCATTGGAACCCGCTTATATCCGTAATGATTCGGGCGGATCATGTCAAAGCTCATCGTCTGCAGTGAGGCGGACCTCCCTTCGGTCAACATGAGGGCATCCCTTCTGAGGATGCATGAATGGGAGGATCTCGGGTCGTTCGACGGTTCCAGCTACATGTCCTCCGGAGACTGTCTGATGATGAGCATCCCGGACATGCACATCCGGCACGACGGTCTCGACAGGGAGGCCGAGAGGTTTGGCATCAAGGTGGACTCCGTCATAGTGATGTCCAGGCACTCCGCCAAGAGCGGAAGGCCCGCGCTGACCGCCCACCCCATAGGGAACTATCACGAGGCGGAGCATGGAGGAAGGCCGGAGACCCTCGTCAGGGCGTGCCCTTCGGAGATGACGGATGCGGTGCGCAGGATTCACGAGTACAACAGGGACCCCGGTGTACAGACATGTTTCGAGGTCACCCACCACGGACCGTATCTGGACAAGCCTACGTTCTATATCGAGATCGGGAGCGACGAATCACATTGGGGAGACATGCATTCCGCAGAGTTGCTGGCACATGTGATCTCCGACCTGGAGCCCCATGACGAGTACCCGATCCTGGTGGGCATCGGGGGAGGCCATTACGCTCCCCGTTTCACGGAGGCTGTGCTGTCATCCAAGGTCAATTTCGGTCACATGATCCCGAACTATCAGTTGGAGGGCAGGGACGATGATGACATAGCCAGGATGGTGAGGGATGCCTGTGATGCATCCGGCACCGACTCGGTCTATGTCCACAGAAAGTCCATGAAGGGTCCCGAGGCCCACAGGATATCGGACATAGTCCGTTCCGCGGGGTTCGACACGGTGGCCTCGAAGGATTTCGAACCCATCAGTGGGAATTGACGAAGGTGCCGTTGAATGGCTTTCCCAGGATGGCCTTCTCGAGCTCGATCAGGTCCCTGCCGTCGACCATCGAGATGTCTATGCGGCATTCCTCGGCGATCTTCACACCGAGGGGATCGAACACGCTCGACCTGGACGCGTCATGCTCCTTGTAGACGATCTCCCCAAGTCTGGCTATGGTCATCTCGGGGATCCTTTCGGCAGAGGGGTTGGTGCGCGGGTCATCCGTGTAAACGGCATCCACGGCCGTCGCATTCACCACACGGTCCGCCCCCATCTCACGTGCGACCATGGTGGCCACGGCATCCGTCGTGTGTCCCGGTTCGGTCCCGCCCATCACGACGATCTTCCCGGGCTTCGATGCGTTGGCGGTCTCCTCCACGGTCTCCGGCACACGGACCGGCATGTCTCCGAGGGCGACCCCGAGCAGCTGTGCGTTGAGCCTGGTCGCACCGATGCCCATGATGTCGAGCTGATAGGTGTCTCCTCCGAGCTCGCGCCCTGTGGACGCATAGTAGCGCGCGGTCTTCCCGCCTCCGCATACCACCGCAAGCTGCACCTCCTTGGATGCAGATATGAGCATCTCGGCAAGTCTGGCTATGTAATCTGAATCATTGTTTCCGGGGATCAGGACAGATCCCCCTATGGATACGACAACCTTGTCTATAGGGACCACGACCAGTAATGTTATTAATCAAGCGCACTTGACATAAAAAGATTAGGTGACCCAATATGGGAGAAACGAATTCAGAGGACAGGGCGAAGTACGACTTCAAGAAGGATATGCAGGAGATCCAGAACTACAGGGGCAGGGGCACCGAGCTCATCTCCGTGTACGTTCCCAGGTCCAAGCAGATCTCCGATGTCATGGCCTACCTCAGGAACGAGCAGTCTCAGGCGTCCAACATCAAGTCCAAGACTACGATGAAGAACGTCCAGAGCGCCATCGACTCTATCGCGGCTCGACTCAAGACCTACAAGACGCCTCCTGAGAACGGCGTCGTCATATTCTGCGGGGAGGTCCCCAGGGCCGGCGACCAGACCAAGATGGTCCAGTACGTCATCAACCCGCCCGAGGCGATCACCGCGTTCCTGTACAGGTGCGACTCCACCTTCTTCACGGAGCCGCTCCAGTCTATGCTTCTCGACAAGAAGTGCTACGGGCTGATAACCATCGACAGGTCCGAGGCGACCATCGGGATACTCTCCGGAAGCAGGATCCAGGTGCTGAAGCACTTCGACTCGCTGGTTCCGAGCAAGCATCACCAGGGAGGTCAGTCGTCCGTCCGTTTCGAGAGGCTGATCGAGATAGCCGCCCACGAGTTCTTCAAGAAGGTCGCGGACAACGCCACGGAGGTGTTCCTCAACCGCCCGGAGCTGCTGGGCATCCTGGTTGGAGGCCCCGGCGCGACCAAGGACTTCTTCGTCAAGGAGGAGTACCTGCATCATGAGCTCAGGAAGATCGTCGTCAGTCCCCTCGTGGACACCGGTTACACCGATGAGTCCGGCCTCAGGGAGCTCGTCCAGAACTCCCAGAACATCATCACGGACCTCCAGCTGACCCAGGAGAAGATGTACATGCAGAGGCTGTTCACCGAGATCAGGAAGACAGACGGGGGTCTTTCATGCTATGGTGAGCAGGAGGTCAGGGACGCCCTGGACATGGGCGCGGTCGACATGCTGCTCCTGTCCGACACTCTCAAGAAGAGGAGGATCACCATCGAATGCGCGAACGGGCACAGGCACGACCTGACCGTCGCCGATGCGGACGAGAGGGTCCTCTGCCCCGACTGCGGACAGTCCACCACAGTGGTGAACGACGAGGACCTGATCGACGATTTCTTCAACAGGGCGGACGCGTACAACACGCGCCTTCAGCTCATCTCGGGCGATTCCGAGGAAGGGGACATGCTCCTGAAGGCGTTCGGAGGCATAGCCGCGCTTCTGAGGTACAGGCCCAACTGAGGTTCATACAATGTCAATCATAGGCGAATTCGAGCAGCAGGTGCGCACGGCAGTGACCGCTGCATTGTCCGATCTGGGGGCCGCAGACCTCCAGTTCGTCATAGAGCTGTCATCGGTGGAGGGCGTGGACCTATCGGTCCCGTGCTTCCCCATGTCCAAGGCGATGAGGAAGGCCCCCGCGATGATCGCGGAGGACATGGCCTCTAGGATCCAGCCTTCCGGGCTGATCGCCGGCGTCTCGGCGATGAACGGATACCTCAACTTCGTGATGGATTCGAAGCCGATGGTGGCAGGCGTCCTGAACGACATCATCGAGCGCGGGTCGGATTACGGCAGCATGCCGTCGTCGGGCCTCAGGGTCAATGTGGAGCACACATCCACCAATCCCACGGGGCCGATCCACGTCGGAAGGGCGAGGAACCCCATCATCGGGGACACGCTGGCCAGGTGTCTGAGGAAATGCGGACACGATGTGACCACCGAGTACTACGTCAACGACGTGGGCAAGCAGGTCGTCATCCTCACATGGGGCGTAATGAACGTCTCCGACGAGGTGGCCGATGCGGAGCGCGAGGAGCATGCCAAGGCGGCCGGTCATGAGAAGGAGAGGGACAAGACGGACCACCGTCTGGTGGCTAAGTACCGTGTGGCCAACCGCCGCATGGAGTCCGAGCCCGAGGTACAGAGGGAGATCGCGGACATGCTGCGCAGGTTCGAGGACGGGGACGAGGAGGTCATCGGCAATGTCCGCAGGACCGCCGAGTCCATGCTCGACGGCCTCAGGGAGACCCTCGAGGCCATCAACGTCACGCTCGACAGGTACACATGGGAGTCCCAGTTCATCACCGACGGAACCGCGAGGGACGTGGTGGAGCAGCTGAAGGGATCCGAGTATGCGGGTCAGACCGATGATGGTGCCTGGTTCGTCGACCTGAAGGACTTCGGCATCCAGGGGAAGAACACCAAGTTCACGTTCACCCGTTCGGACGGCACCACGCTGTACACCACGCGCGACCTCGCATACCATCTGGACAAGTTCACCCGTTCGGACCGCGTCATCGACGTCCTCGGGGAGGACCAGAAGCTGGGTTCCAAACAGCTCTGCTCTGCATTGGAGATCCTCGGCAAGGAGACCATGCCCGAGCCCCTGTTCTACTCGTTCGTGTCCCTCCCGGAGGGCAAGATGTCGACCAGGAAGGGGGTCGTGGTCTATCTCGACGATCTGATCGACGAGGCCGTCGCCCATGCCTATGATGAGATCAAGGCCCGTTCCGTGACCCGCGGCAACGACATGTCCGAGGAGAGGATGATGGAGATCGCCCGCATCGTTGGGATCGGAGCGATAAGGTACAACATAGTGAGGGTCCAGCCCGAGAAGCAGTTCGTCTTCAAGTGGAGCGAGGCCCTCAACTTCGACGGGAACTCCGGACCGTACCTCCAGTACGTACATGCCAGGGCATGCAGCATGCTCCGCAAGGCAGGGGAGTTCAAGCACGTCACGGACCCGGACATGCTAGACGACGGGTTCGAGGTCAATCTCGTCAAAGTCCTGTCCAGGTACGAGGAGATCCTCAGGCAGGCGGGGGAGGACAAGAAGGTCCATCTCCTGCCGGCATATGGTCACGACGTGGCGGTGGCGTTCAACCAGTTCTACGCATCCGTGTCCGTGCTGGACTCCGGACCCCGCAGGGATGCCAGGCTCACCCTGGTCGAATGTGCGAGGACCGTCATGGCCGATGTTCTCGGTTGCCTTGGAATGGGCGCTCCCGAGGAGATGTGAGATGGAGATCCGCAACGTCCGCGTGAAGGACATCGAGAGCGTGCGCGGGCTGGAGGTCTCCTGCATAAAGGAGTACTTCGCCGCCACGTTGGAGAACAAGTGGGAGGACCTCCCCCAGGATTGGAAGGACAATCTGGGGGCCTCGTCCCCCAGACACTTCAAGGCCTATCTCGACAGCGGACTTAGCTTCGTCGCCGTGGAGGACGACGAGGTGGTCGGGTTCATCTTCGCCCAGATGCTGCATCACATCTGCGATGAGGACAATCTCCTCTGGATAGAGAACATGGGCGTCCATCCGTACTTCAGGAGGAACGAGATCGCGTACCGTCTCCTCAGGGAGTGCATAAGGAAGGGCATGGAGCTCGGGGCGACCGTCGCCCACAGCACGATCCAGCCCGACAACGCACCTTCGATCCTGCTCCACAAGAAGGCCGGTTTCTTCATAGACAGGCGTGACGTCGCACTCCTGGACCTGAGGGACCCCAAACTCAGGCTCTGAATGCCTGCCGAGGGGTGGGATCCACCCCGTCGGTCAGCATCCATCTCAGGACGGAGGGGTCCAGCGGACCACCCTCATCCTGTTCATCTCGTCGTAACGGACGAGCCCGTTCTCGGAGATCGGTTCCAGGATGTCCCTGGCTATCCGTTCGGCCTCTTCCCCGTAGCCGTACGTCTCGAACGCCTTGCGCTCCTTGGCAACGAGCTCTTCCAGAGGGATGTCCGCTACTATGCGGGCCTCGAACGTCTCCGTCACCGGGCCGCGTCCGTTCTCACGCAGCCATTCCTCCCCGGGGGAGGAGTTCCGCACGTCGTACCCATAGTCCTTTCCCAGGCCTTTCCAGACCATCTCGTTGAGGTCATCGCCATGGTTCACGATCCATGAGACCAGCACGCAGCCCCTTCTCGCCGCCCTTTCCATGAGCCCTAGGGCCTTGGGGGTTCCCGCTCCGGGACACAGTGTCGCGATCGCCACATCATGGCTTTTGGTGGATGAGAACCTGTTCCAATCCATGTTGAGATACTCTATGTTGGTCACTCCTCTCTCATCCGCGTAACCTTTTAGCCGTTTGAGCATGTTCGCAGAGGCATCGAGACATGACAGGGATCCGATGCGGGGCGCCATTTTGAGGGAGTAGGTCCCGGGTCCAGAACCGAGCTCGAGGACGCTGCATCCGGCCTCCAGCAGGCCGATGTCGAAGAGGCGGTCGATTATCTGATCGGGGATGTCCCCTTGTTGGAATCCGGAGTATTTCTCGGCGTAGTTGTCCCAGAACCTGAGTGTCTGTTCGTGTGTGAGGCCTTCTCCCTCGAATGGATGCGGTTTCATTCCATCACTCCGTATGTCCGTGTCCGCCGACCCCCGGAAGCGTGAGGTCATCGAGGTTCGGCTGTTCCTTCAGCGGTACCACGATGGCCTGACCCTTGTGTTGGATGACATCCACTTCGATACCGTACACGTCCCTGATCGTCTCCGGAGCGATCACCTCGCTCCCCCCGTAGGCGACGATGTGCCCGTTCTTCACGAACATGAACCGGTCCGAGTAGTACGTCGCAAGGTTGATGTCATGCATGGTCATCACGGTGCACAGTCCGTGTTGGCGAACGACGTGTTCCACCATCCTCATCGTCATGTGCTGGTTGGCGATGTCCAGATTGTTGGAGGGTTCGTCAAGTATGAGGATCTTGGGCTCCTGGGTTATCGCCCTGGCTATCTGCACCTTCTGGAACTCCCCTCCGCTTATCTCGTCCACATACTCCAGGGATTTGTCCTGGAGTCCCAGGGACTCCATGGACCTCCACGCGATCTCCATGTCCTCCTCAGTGGTCGTCCAGTCTATGTGCGGCCTGCGGCCGATGAGCACCGAGTCGAATACGGTAGTGCGTGTGGCCGCGGATTTCTGAGGGACATATGCGATGTTCTTAGCCATCTCGCGGGCATTGAGCTTCAGGATGTCGGTCCCGTCGACCTCTATCGATCCCCTTTCCGGTCTGTGGAGTCCGCATATGCATTTCAACAGGGTGGTCTTCCCAACGCCGTTGGGCCCCAGGATGGACAGGATCGTGTTCTTCTCCGCGGCGAAGGAGATCTCTTCGAGAACCCTTTTCTCACCGTATGAGAACTGGACGTCATTCACATCCAATATCGACATCTCATTGCCTCCGGGATATGAATTCCTTCAGTCTTCCATTCTTCTTCCTGTATCCCATGACCAGGAGATACAGGAATAGGGGGCCTCCAAGGAACGATGTGATTATGCCGACGGGCAACGTGAAGTCCATGAGGTTCTGACCGACGCAGTCCGATATCAGCAGGATCAGCGCACCAAGCAGCATCGATCCCGGCAGGAGATAGCGATGGTCATTGCCTACGAGCCTTCTCACGATGTGGGGGCCCAGAAGTCCTATGAACGCGACGATCCCCATGAATGACACCACGACCGCGGTCAGGAGCGCAGACAGTACGAGAGATATTATTCTAAGGCGTTCCACATTGACGCCTACGGATGCCGCTACGTCATCTCCTGTATCGAGTGCGTTGTAGTCCAGTCTGTTGTAGAGGAAATACAGGCATATCGCAGCCGCTACGATGGCGATCATGGTCAGCTCCTCTATCGTGGCCTTCCCCATAGACCCGAACTGCCAGAACACTATCGTGGACAGTGCATATTCGTTGTAGATGTACTGGAGGAGGCTGATCCCGGCCGAGAATATGGAGCTCAGGGCGACCCCTGCCAGCACCATCGTCTCGGGACTGACCTTGGTCACCTTGACGAGAGCTACAATAACCATCGTGGCTATCATCGCCCATACGAACGCGCTCCCCGCGACGATGTACGGATTGCTTATGTTGATCTCCGCACCGCTCTGTCCCAGTATCGTCCCTCCTCCGAGGAGGACGATCCCGATGGACGCTCCGAACGCGGCCGCATTGGACACTCCCAATGTATAGGGGGATCCGAGGGGGTTCTTCAGCACGCATTGCATCACGGCACCTGCGATCCCGAGAGCGAAACCCGCCAGTATGCACGACAGGATGCGTGGGACGCCGGCCGTCAGGACGATGGTGCGGTCTATGGATGCGATGCCCTCGTCGATGCCGAGAAGGATCTTGACGATATCCTTGAACGAGACCCCTCCTGCGTTCAGATACAGTACGCCTATCGCGGAGATCGCGGTCATCACTCCGAGCGATGCTATGATGAGGGCCCTGCGGTGTCCGTGCTGTTTGAATCTCGATACTCCTTCACTCGTCATCCGTATCAACTGAATCTAATGGTGGGCCCTCCGGGGAAGGCCCTGCGTTTATCAGAACGAGAGCGTCCCGTCGGAGTTGGCCGTCAGCTTCCCGTAGATGGGATTGCCCTTCGCAGCCATGTACATGGCGTTCATGTCCTCAAAGATGCTGGTCCCCTTCTCGGGAAGGGCGATGGTGTACTTGGAGAACTCGGATATGTTGCGGTTGGACTCGTGAGTCCCGAAGAACTTGTCATACACATCGTTGATCTTCTTCTCCAGCTGTTCTTCGGTGATTATGTCGTCCCCGTAGGCGTATCTGAGGATCTGATATGCATCGATGAACACGTTCTCGTAGTTGATCCCAGTCCAGATGTACGGTGCGATCAGGTATGCATCATGTCCGGCGAACATCTCGATGATCCCTTTGGATGTGTTGTCCGTGTTCATGGAATATCCGGATGCATCGACGAAGAGGATCGTATCGCTTTGAACACCGGATGCTATCGTTGAAATGGAGTATTCCTTCACTCCGGACTCGACGTATTCCGCTTCGCCGGCGATGATGTTCGTGACGCCTGCAAGCTCGAAGGGCAGATAGTATCTGAGGGAGGAGCTCATCCCGTGGGCGCCGTTGTATGCGACGGATCCGACGTACGCGGTCCTCTTGATCTTCATCTTGGACGAGAGGTCCTGAAGGTCCTCGACGATGGAGGAGAATGCGTTCTTGAGCTCCTCTCCGCGAGGCTCCATGTTCAGGGCCCTGGAGAGGATATCGATGTTCTGTTCCAGCTTGTCGGTTATCTTCATGTCCTTGTCAAGGAATGTGTAGATGTATCCGATGGTGACGGTGTTTATCCCCTCGCTCTCTATGGCCTTCATCTCGTTACGATAGTCCGTGTAGAAGCTCTCGGGTACGATCATTATGGATGGGTCGAGTTCGATGATGGTACGGACGTCGTCCATCGTGATCCCGCAGTTGGTGTGTGTGAAGTATTTCCGAGCGGCATCGTCGCCTGTGAGCTTGGCAGAATCCCCGCCCTCGATATCCACGATCGCGCGTCCGTGATACATGAATGCCTTTCCAAGGTAATTCGTCATGTCATTCTGGTCGATCATGACGCATTTATCCGCAATCCCGAAATAGGTGGCCCATCTGAACGAGTCCTGTCCGACGGCGATGACGCCGTTGTCCAGGTTTTCAACGGTCACAATCTCCTGTCCCGCGAAGTCTTTCAGATCTGTGTCATCTGTAGGCGTGTCCTTATTTGTCAAAAGGACAGCTGCGGCAGCTACGATCACTATGGCTATGACCGCAACTGCCAAGAATGTCTTTTTGTCCGCCATGCGAGCGAATTCTCATGCTTGTAGATAACACTATCTCAAAATTTGTAACACTACATGCATAAGTATATTGAATTTGTATTTTTAAACAACTTGATGCGAATGATGCGAGATGGAAGATGTTGGATGGGTGAGTGTTATTTATATTAAAAACGTGTTACTGAAGATAGTGGCTGACGAATGGGTCGGTAGCCGGCTACTAGAAGACAGATAACTCGCCCGCATCGTACCTCGCAAGAATGTGTGCACAGGCTGAGCATACCTCCGTTCCGACCCATTCAATTCATGGATGGCCCGGGGACGGTATAATTCACGCGACCGAGGGTCGTTGGCAATAATGTGATAATGTGGCCCCCATCCCACGATGTGGGACAGGGGCCGTTTCCGGATCAGTCTTTCTTCTTCTTGTCAGCCAGGTACCTCTGCCTCTCGGTGGTGGGTGCCGCATCCTTGGACTTCCTCTTGTCGGATTTGGCAGCCATCTCCGCTTTGCGTTCGGCCTCCAGCTGTTCGAATGTCATCTCGGTCTTCTTCTTGGGCGAGTCGCGTATCTTGAGGTACGCGAAGACCGCGATGACGATGATCACGATCGCGATGACGATGTATGTCGCGGCATTGTTGAGGAGGTTCTTCCCGACCTCTATCTCGGCATTGAACTCGTTCCCTTCGAAATTGCCTGCAGGAGTGCAGATGACCCTGACCTGATGGGTCCCGACATCCTTGAAGTCGCCCATCGGGACGGAGACCACCACCTTCTCGCCTGCCGGCACATCTATGTCTTCGACGGACGCGACGGTCCTGCCGTTCTCCTGGACGACCACGTCCATGACGAAACTTCCGCCATTGGTGTTGTTCACCGTGAATGTGAGCGTCCCTCCGTTCCTGTTGTCGAACTCGAAGGTTCCATCAGGGGTGTCTATGGATGCCCCGTCCGAGTCGAATGCGGGCACCATCATGACCGCGAGCACGGCGAGGATCGCGAATGCTATCGTATGACTCTTCATATGAAACGCCTCATGTGACGATCTCATCGACACGTTCCTGCTCGATCGCCTCACGGACGAGCATGGCAAGCCTCCTCCCGGATGACATGTTGGTCCTCCAGAGCGTGTTGCCATAGGGATGTCCCCAGGACATGTGAACGTTGGTCCCTCCGCCTATGCGGGGTGCGACGTCGTATATGTGGAAGTTCAGGTCCTTGTCGACACAGGTCTGGAGGCAGAACGGCCCGATGATCCCGGGGTCGTAGAACTTCTTCGTCGCCTCCACATACTTCTCGGCAAGCTCGAAGGCCTTGTCCAGGAGCGATTCCCTTATGGTGGCCATGTTGTGTCCGCAGACGGTGTACTCGGGGATGATGCCGTCCTCCTCGAGCTCCACCTGCTGTTTGGCGGGGAGCCTGACGTATCCGTCCAGGGAGCTCTCGAACCTCCAGTCGACGCCCAGGAGCTCGGTCTTCTCTCCCTTCTCCTCCAGCGGATTGTAGAAGAAGTCGAGGTTGAACACTGGACCTATGATGTACTTCTCCATCCTGGCGTGCTCGACGAAGTCGGGCTCCAGGACGCCCTGGGCGATGAGCTCGGTGGACTTCTCCACGAACTGGTCGTAGTCCTTCGCGGTGAAGAACCCCCTCTCCAGCTTCTTGACGGCATGATGGACCTTGATGATCGTGAGTCCGTCTATGTCCTCGGGTTTCTCGACCTTCTGGGGGAAGGGCATGCCTGCCTTCTCGAGAAGCCAGTAGTAGTCCCTCTCCTCCCCTCTCTCCTCGGAACGGAGGAGGTTCCTGCTCCCGACCATGGGAACGGCGTAGTTGTCCTCTACGTCGTCGATCGAACAGTAGGATGTGAACGACCTGTTGGGTACGAACAGCGCGTTCCTTTTCATGAGGTCCTGCTGGACCTCCGGCTGCATGATCTGGTTGAACTTGTCGAGCATTATGGTGTCGTCGACGACCCCTCTGGTCAGGTTGCCCGCAGAGTCCCTCTGGGCCCTGAAGTACCTGGAGAAGGCGGCGTCCCTGCCTTTCTGGCAGACGGCGACGGTCCTGAAACCCTCCGATGCGGCACCTTCGCAGGTGTCCAGCGCGGAGTGTGATGCCAGGACTCCGATCTTGGCATCTTTGAGGTCGTACCCCTCAAGGTTGCCAAGAACAACGTCTCTGCTGATCATTTAATAAACCTCTAGGTCGGGATAGAGGGTGCAGGTATTTATGCGTGCCATCGGGTCCGACGATGGACCCAGTGTGTTCGCGGCAGGTCGTACCTGTCCTGCTGCAGGAGCCGGGGAGGTCGCTGTCGCGATGCACGCCGGGTCATTCTCAGGATGATGCGGGATGGTAATCTCGGGCCTTGATGTCGGGGGCCATCACCAGGGCGGAAGCTCCACCGTGAGATCCTCTACGGTATAGTTCGCTGTGAATCTGAATCTGATCGATCCTGCTCCCTTTTCGAGTTGGTCCGAGCCCTCGCATCTCATGACGATCGTCCCGTCCCCGCCTACTCCGTCGTTAGGAAGGTCCAGATGGAATGACATTACTTCGGCCCCTTTTAAGATCATGATATACTTATCTGGATCAATGGAATCCCTGTACTCAAAGTCCACTTCGGAGATTATAAGCTCTGGATATACAGCCAGAGCTATGCCGCACTTGTCCCCGGGTGCGACATGGGCATGTGCAACGATTAAGACCTCCAGGGATTCCCCCATATTGTATATGAATATCTTTCCGACCAATCTCGAACCGAGCCGAGGGTCGTCGATGGAGAAGTTCTCTGTTTTGATGAGGCCCTCATTGACCTTTGGAGTCTCAAACCATTCGTTCTTCTCCATGTTCTCCTGTCTTACATGCACCAGAGCGACAGATGACACTACTATTATCGATATCAGTGCAAATGTGATGATGTAACGATATCTTTTACTCATGTGATCACCATCTAATGGGTGTAATGGGGGCGAACCTCCAGTTAGTACTGCTTTGTCATAAGATCTAAATGATTCTCGAGCATCTGTCGCCGAATTGCTTAGTGAGATAGCATTGCGGTTTGCTAGAGAATCATACGTTCGTAGGGTCTATGTTTCATTCTACTCTGTAAATGCATTCCATTTCTGGAGTTTTTGTCAAATCACTTCTATCGCACTCCATGTTACTACATGTCTCGTGTTGAAAACTCAATTGTTCAACTCGATATTCTTTTCATTTATTACGGTCCATATCTTGGTATCACACCGCCCGGTGCCTTTCTCAGAGCACCTGCATATCAATGTACGATTCATGACTATTTAATTGGATGTATGTTCCAATGTTAAATATCAATAATTCTAGTGTAGAATCATGTTGGAATAACCGCTCGATGTACTAGTGTGTTTCCTAATTCTGGTGTCATATAGACATCCTCGTGGATTTGAAACGGT